>JACQCE010000065.1 GCA_016201765.1 Nitrospirota bacterium | reverse complement strand
GAAATCCACGGCCTGCCGACCTCGATGCCGTGGGGCGTCATCTTCCCGCCCGACAGTCCGGCCGGCGCGCAATTCGGCCAGGTGCCGCTGCACCCCGCCATGCTCTATGAGCTGGGACTGAATCTCCTCGTCTTTGCGCTGCTCTGGTCGATTCGCAAACGCCCGTTTCAGGATGGCTTCCTCTTTTTGAGTTATCTCGTGCTCTACTCGATCGACCGGTCGATCGTCAGTACGTTCCGGGCCGAGGATCTGATGATCGGACCGGTGCGCGCCCCGCACGCCGTCAGCGCCGTGCTGCTCCTGCTCATCGGCGGCTACATGCTCCGCACGCGCTTGTGGCGCCGGCCGATCGCACGCCCATCAACGGGGCGGACTTCCACCCTCACGCCGTAACCCCCCGCCCCACTCGACCGGAGCAGCCCGATGCGGCGAAGGGAATTCGAGGCCATCGTTCATCAGGCGCTGGCCCGCATTCCGGAAGAATTCCGGGCCGCCCTCGGCAACGTCGCGATCGTCATCGAGCCCTGGCCCGATCCGCAGGAGATGGCCGACATCTACGGCGATCCCGATGAAATGGTCTACGGACTCTACCGCGGCACGCCGCTGACCGAACGGAGCGCCAACGACACCGGCGCGCTGCCGGACATGATCGTCCTCTATCAAGGCCCGCTGGAACAGGATTTTCCGACCCGGGACGAGCTGACCCGCGAGATCGAAATCACGGTGGTGCACGAAATCGCCCACCATTTCGGGTTTGGGGAGGAAAGTCTGGAGCGGTACGGCTACGATTGAAAAATGGGGACAGATTTATTTTTTGGTCATTAGAACTAAGTATCGAGCATGTCCCACTCGTCTCCCAAGACCCATCGAAGTGCAGACAGCTTGCCATTGACCATGCCCCACTCAAAGTTATCCCATGGCCCAAGGTTCTTCTTACCATACTTACGTTCCACCTTCCGCGCAGCCGCCAAGGCTCCTTTCCACACATTCCGTTGGATCGTTTCTCGCGCCCCACGTGGACAAGGATATACCTCCTTGTCTACCACCTTGACCTGTCCCTTCTCGACGCCGATTCGAAAAGCTCAGGGTCAGGTCTTTACTTTGACATCAAGTACTTTTCTATTCTCTCAGGAAAAAAAGCTCAGGGTCAGGTCTTTACTTTGACATCAAGTACTTTTCTATTCTCTCAGGAAAGATCTTTCCTCTTCCATCCTTCCGGCAATGTGACTGATCAGACGGTTAATCATCATCGGTATCAGCGATAAATCTGTTCATGAAAGGACGCGGATAGTGACTACCTCGACGACCGAGACCCTCTTGAAACGGCCGTCCGCCGGCGGCTTTCCAGAGTCGGGATAGGGCGCAATCTTTGAGAATCTCGGTCCGGATGACCCGGCTTTCCTCAACCGGTGACAACCCTTTTAGACGTTTGCGTTGTCGTTCCTGAATTTCATGTTTCATCGCCACGCAATTAAATTTATTTTTCTTCATGTTCGACCACCTCTCTCGGCGAGTAAATTTCAACCAACCGGGAGGTGTCGGCATAAATCCGCAAGCGTTTCATAGGACGAGCCATGCCGGCAGTCTACCCAAGAGCACAGGGCAAGTCAAAAAATAAATCTGTCCCCATTTTTTTACTATTTCAGCCTCGGGGAAGAACGCCTGAAACGGTACGGCTACAACTGATAACCGGCCAAGCCTCAAGCCCCGCTTCAGGTGGTGATCAGCCGCGCCGCCCGTTCAAGATCGGCGGTCACATCCGCGCCCAGATGCAGCCGCAACAGGCGCCGGCCCCGTTGAACCAGCGCGGCTTCATCGCCCAGCGCCTGCGCGCGCTTCAACACCCCGAAGGAATAAGCCCGGCCGGGGACGGGCGCATCCTCCCGTTCGTCCGACGTGATCAGCAGAAACAGTCCGCGACCGTCCCCGCCCTTGTGCAACTGGCCGGTCGAGTGCAGATAGCGCGGGCCGTAGCCGACCGTCGTGGCCACGCGCAACCGCTCATGGATCGCGTTCCGGATCGCCTGCAGCGCGGCGTCATGGGTATCAGTCTGCGGCAGATAGGCGAGCAGCGCCACGTAATCGGTCGGGCCGGCTTGTTTGAGAAAATTCCAGACCGCCTCTGGCAGCGAACCGCCCGCCACACGGCCGGAGGGCGCAACAAGTCTAAGGCCCTGGTCGATCAGTCCTGCCTGCGAATCCGGCAACCGGCCCTCGCCCGTCGCCGCATCGAGCAACCGCCGCGTATGCTCCTTGCTCTCGGTCACGTTCGGTTCGTCGAACGGATTGACTCCCAGCACCATTCCGGCCACCGCCGTCGCCATCTCCCACCGGAAAAATTCTCCGGCCAGCTCCAGCCGATCCCGAAGCCCGATCCGGATCACCGGATGGCCCGCGCGGCCAAGAGCATCGAGTTGCGCCGCCGGCGGCGATTCCCCCTCTAATTCCAGTGTCACAAAAACGCGATCATGGCCGTACGTGTCCGGCGAGCCCACGGCTTCGCCGTCTACCGGCACGACCCCCTTGCCCTCCTTGCCCGTACTTTCGGCCACCAGTTGCTCCACCCACAACCCGAAACCACGAAGGGCCGGCGATGGCAACAGCGTCATTTTGTCCCGTCCGGCCTTGGCCAGAGCCCCCAGCGCGAGTCCCAACCAGATGCCGGGATTGCGCTCAACGTCATCCCCCTGGCACCATTGCATCATCCGGGTTGCACGTTCGAGAAACTCCTTCATCGGAACCCCGATCAATGCGGCGGGCACCAGACCGAAATAGGAGAGCGCGGAGAAGCGGCCGCCGACATCGGCCGGATTGAGAAAGCACCGGAGATAGCCTTCATCACGCGCCTGCCGTTCGAGCGGCGAGCCCGGATCGGTGATCGCCATAAAATGGCTGCCCGCGCCCTTGCCCCCGCCCTGACCAACAACCGCCCGGACCTTGTCGGTGAAATAGCGGCAGAGCGCATCCACTTCGATCGTGGAGCCCGACTTGCTCGCCACGAGAAAAAGCGTCCGGCGAAGATCTACACGTCGCTCCACCTGGAGGATCGTCGCCGGATCGGTGGTGTCCAGAACCGTGAGAGTGGGAGCGCCTTCGGACGATCCGATAACCTGCCGGCAGACTTCCGCGCAGAGACTGCTGCCGCCCATGCCCAGCAAGACGACATCACGTATTCCGCCCGCCGTGACAGAACCGGCCCACGCCGTCAGCTCGGCGGCCGCTCCGGCCATCGCTTCCGGCACGGTCAGCCAGCCCAGCCGTTGCGCAATCGTCCGCTGCACGATTTGGTCCGCGCTCCATAACGCCGCATCCTTCGCCCACAACCGCTTCGGCAGCGCGGCGCGCCCCAACGCCTCCGCCTCCCGCCGCACCAGGGCCTCATACGACCCCAGATGAAACGCACACCGGCCCGGCCGGGAGAACACATCGGCGGCTCCGTCACTCATGGCCCGCCGCCTTGATCGCCCGGTCGTAGAGCGCCGCATACTCCCGCGCCGACCGGTCCCAGGAAAAATCGGCCGCCATCGCGGCCGCGATCATCTGCGACCAGACCGATCGCTGGCGATAAAGCTCCAGCGCCAGCCGGACGGCGTTGAGGACGGCATGGCCGCTGGCGGTCTCAAACACCACGCCGGTGGCCGTCCCCGCGGCCAGATTGCTCGGCGTCGCGTCGACAACCGTATCCGCAAGCCCGCCCGTCCGGCGGACGATCGGAATCGTCCCGTAGCGAAGGCTGTAGAGCTGGTTCAACCCGCACGGTTCATACTTCGACGGCATCAGAAACAGGTCCGAGCCCGCCTCGATCCGGTGGGCCAGGGGCTCGTCAAACGCCCGGTGCACCGACAGTTTCGCCGGCGCGCGCTTCGCCGCCGCTTCAAGCGCCCGCTCCAACGCCGGGTCGCCGCTCCCCAGGATGACCAGTTGCAGCTCCAATTGCAGCAACTCGTCCAGCACGTCCAGCACCAGATCGACGCCCTTCTGCGGGGTCAGCCTGGTCACCATCCCGATGAGCGGCGCCGCCTTGACCGGCAGGCCGCAGGCCTTCTGCAGCGCCCGCTTGCAGGCCCGCTTGCCCGTCACGTCCCGCGCGTCGTACCGCGCGGGGAGATGGGCGTCCCGCTCCGGGCTCCACTGCGTGTAATCGACGCCGTTGATGATGCCCGACAGATCGCGCTGCCGCGCGCGCAGCACCCCCTCCAACCCGTTGCCGAACTCGGGCGTCTGGATTTCCCGGCTGTAGGTCGGACTGACCGTGTTGAGCAGCGTCGAATAAAGCAGGCCGGCCTTGAGCAGGTTGACGTTGCCGTAAAATTCCAGCGTCTCCGGCGTGAAGTAGTTCCGCGGCAGATCGAGCAGCGGAAATTGCTCGGCGGGAAACAATCCCATATACCCCAGATTGTGAATCGTAAAGAGCGTGGCCGGCGGGGCGCCGCCCGGCTCCCGCGCGCCGTGCGTGCGCAGATAGAGCAGCGTGAGCGCCGTCTGCCAGTCGTTGGCATGCACCACCTCGGGCTGCCAGCGCCAGAGCCGCGGCACTTCAAGCGCGGCCCGGCAGAAGGCGGAGAACCGATCGAGATTGTCCGGATGGTCCTTGCCCCCCTCCTGATACAATCCCGGCCGGTCAAAAAAGCGGGCGTTCGCCAGAAAGCCGCAGGGCACGGGAGCCTCCGGCGCCGTCTCCGGCAGGCGGCCGGACCAGAGGGTGAAGCGGGACTCCCGGCCGGCCGGCCGGACGACGATCTCCTCTCCGGCCGTCAATCCCCATCGCGGGGCATCGACCGCCGCATATTTGGGCATGACAATTCTGACGTCATGACCCAGCCGGGCGAGCGCCGCGGGCAGCGCGCCCGACACGTCGGCCAGGCCGCCGGTCTTGGCGAAGGGCGCCACTTCCGACGAGAGGAAGAGAATCCGCATGAGCGTTTTTCCACTCTAAATCATTCCGGACGAGATAGCAATGTCACGGCGTTGAAATTGTGATACACTTCTTTCGAGGGAGAAACGGTCGTATGCACCAGCACATAGCCGAGCAGCCGGCCCGCGCCCGCGATGACCGGTCCGCTCGCGAGACAGGACCGGACCGCGTGGTGACGCCGTTTGACATCTATCTCTTCAAGCAGGGCAATCATTTCGGACTGCACGACAAGCTGGGCGCGCACCTGACCGCACGGGACGGCGTCATGGGCGCCGCCTTCGCCGTCTGGGCGCCCAATGCCGGCCAGGTGGCCGTCATCGGGGATTTCAACAATTGGTCGCCCGACCGCCACCCCCTCACGTTGCGGGACGACGATTCCGGCGTCTGGGAAGGCTTCATCCCCGGCGTCGGCCGCGGAGCGCTCTACAAATACCACGTGGCCTCGCGCTACCACGGGTATGCCGCGGCCAAGGCCGATCCGTTCGCCCTCTACGCCGAAACGCCGCCCCGAACCGCGTCCGTCGTCTGGGACCTGGATTATGAATGGCATGACCATGACTGGATGGCCGCCCGACATCGCGCCAACGGCCTTGATGCCCCCATGTCGATCTACGAGGTGCACCTCGGCTCCTGGCGACGGGTCCCCGAGGAGAATGGGCGCGCGCTGACCTACCGGGAAACCGCCGACCAGCTTGCGGACTATGTGGCCGACATGGGCTACACCCATGTCGAGCTGATGCCGGTGATGGAGCATCCCTTTTACGGCTCGTGGGGCTATCAGGTCACCGGTTACTTCGCGCCGACCAGCCGCTACGGCACACCGCAGGACTTCATGCACCTGGTCGACACGCTCCACCGCCGCGGGATCGGCGTCATCCTCGACTGGGTCCCGTCGCACTTTCCCTCCGACGAGCACGGGCTGGGCTATTTCGACGGCACCCACCTGTACGAGCACGCCGATCCCCGGAAGGGATTCCACCCCGAGTGGAACAGTTGCATCTTCAATTACGGCCGGAACGAGGTCAGGAGCTTTCTCATCAGCAGCGCCCTCTTCTGGCTGGAGCACTATCACATCGACGGCCTCCGGGTCGACGGCGTGGCCTCGATGCTGTACCTCGATTACGCCAGGCCGGAGGGGGGGTGGATTCCCAACGAATACGGCGGGCGGGAAAATCTGGAGGCGATCGGCTTTCTCCGGCGCCTCAATGAAGCGGTCTACGACCGGCATCCTGATACGCAGACCATCGCCGAGGAATCCACCGCCTGGCCGATGGTGTCGCGGCCGACCTCCGTCGGCGGTCTGGGCTTCGGGATGAAGTGGATGATGGGCTGGATGCATGACACGCTGGATTATTTTTCGAACGACCCTCTCTTCAGAAAATACCGCCATCACCTGTTGACGTTCGGCCTGCTCTACGCGTTTACGGAAAATTTCATCCTCCCCCTCTCCCATGATGAAGTCGTGCACGGCAAGGGCTCGCTGCTCGGCAGAATGCCGGGCGACGAATGGCAGCGGTTCGCCAATCTGCGGCTGCTCTACGGGATGATGTACGGCCATCCCGGCAAAAAACTCCTCTTCATGGGGGGCGAATTCGGCCAGGTGCCGGAATGGAGCCACGAGGGCGGCCTGGAATGGCACGTGCTCCAGTATCCGCTCCACGGCGGCGTGCAGCGGTGGGTCCGGGACCTGAACCATCTCTATCGTTCGGAGCCCGCGTTGCACGAACTTGATTTCAGTCACGACGGCTTTGAATGGATCGACACGCAGGATTGGGAGCAAAGCACGATCAGCTTTGTCCGCAAGGGACGCCGGTCGGGCGATCTCTTCCTGATCGTCGCCAACTTCACGCCCATTCCGCACGAGGGCTACCGGGTGGGTGTGCCAAGGGGCGGCTGGTGGCGGGAGCGGCTGAACAGCGACGCGTCGGTCTACGGCGGCGGCAACCGCGGCAATGGCGGCGGTCTTCACGCGGAGCCGATCGGCGCCCACGGGCGCGAGCACTCCCTGTCGCTCACCCTGCCGCCTTTAGGGCTGCTCATCTTCAAGAACGAGGGGGGCATGATCGGATGAACGTCAGCCGGCTCGTCAGCGGCCGATTGCGGATCATGCCGGGCCGCCCCTATCCGCTGGGAGCGACCTGGGACGGCAAGGGCGTCAATTTCGCCCTCTTCTCTGAAAATGCCGACGCGGTGGAACTGTGCCTGTTCGACACCGTGGCCGATCAAAAAGAAAGCCACCGGCTCCGGCTGACCGAACAGACGAATCACATCTGGCATATCTACCTGCCCGACGCCCGACCCGGCTGGCTCTACGGCTACCGGGTCTACGGCGCGTATGACCCCGCCGCCGGCTGCAGGTTCAACCCGGCCAAAGTGCTGGTCGATCCCTACGCCAAGCTGATCGCGAGACAGGTCAAATGGGACGACGCGATGTTCGCCTATCCCGTCGGCCGCAAGGGCGAGGACCTGACGAAGGACGACCGGGACAATGCGGCCTTCGCCCCGCTGGCCGTCGTGGTCGACACCGCCTTTACCTGGGGCGGCGATTGCCGCCTCGACACGCCGTGGCATCGCACCATCATTTATGAAACCCACGTCAAAGGGCTCACGACCCGTCATCCCGACGTCCCGCCGGAACTGCGGGGCACCTACGCCGGCCTGGCGTCCGAGCCGGTCATCAACCACCTGCTCAATCTCGGCGTGACGGCCGTCGAGCTGCTGCCCGTCCACCACGCCGTCGACGACCGCCACCTGGTGCAGCGGGGGTTGCGCAACTACTGGGGGTACAACACGCTCTCGTTTTTTGCGCCCGACGCGCGCTACGCCTCCAGCACCATGAACGTGGTGGACGAATTCAAACTGATGGTGCGCACGCTGCACGAGGCGGGCATCGAGGTGATCCTCGACGTGGTGTACAACCACACGGCGGAGGGCAACCATCTTGGACCGACCCTGTCGCTGCGCGGCATCGACAATCGCGCCTACTACCGGCTGGTGCCGAACAATCAGCGGTTTTATATGGATTTCACCGGCTGCGGCAACACGCTGAACATGCTCCATCCGCAAGTCTTGCAGTTGATCATGGACAGCCTCCGCTACTGGATCCAGGAGATGCACATCGACGGCTTCCGGTTCGATCTGGCCAGCGCGCTGGCGCGGGAGCTGCACGCCGTCGACCGGCTGGGCGCCTTCTTCGACATCATCCAGCAGGACCCCGTCATCTCGCAGGTCAAACTGATCGCGGAACCGTGGGACCTCGGCGAGGGCGGCTACCAGGTCGGCAACTTCCCCGTCCTCTGGACGGAATGGAACGGCAAATTCCGCGACTGCATCCGCCGCTTCTGGAAGGGGGAGGGACGGCAGGTCGCCGAATTCGCCACCCGGCTGGCCGGCAGCAGCGATCTCTACGAGCAGGGCGGCCGGCGGCCGCACGCCAGCATCAATTTCGTCACCGCCCACGACGGCTTCACGCTCAACGACCTCGTCAGTTACAACGGCAAGCATAACGAGGCCAACGGCGAGGACAACCGCGACGGCACCGACGACAACATCAGCTGGAACGGCGGCGTCGAGGGCCCGACCGATGATCCGGCCATCACGGCGCTGCGGGAGAAACAGAAGCGCAATTTCATGGCCACGCTGCTGCTTTCGCAGGGCGTGCCGATGATCTGCGGCGGCGACGAGATCGGCCGGACGCAAAGCGGCAACAACAACGCCTACTGCCAGGACAACGTCCTCTCCTGGTACCACTGGGAGTTGACGCCGGAGCAGAAGAATTTTTTCGAGTTCACCCGCCACGTGATCGGCTTATTGAAGGCGCACCCCGTGCTGAGCCGCCGGACGTTCTTCCACGGCCGGCATCTGCGGGGCTCGGAGATCAAGGACATCGCCTGGTTTTCCCCGACGGGGCAGGAGATGACCGACGAGGAGTGGAACGCGGAAGCGGTCCGGTTTCTCGGCGTCCTGCTCGCCGGCGACGCCATCAACGAACTCGACGAGGACGGCCGCGTGATCCGGGGTGAAACGTTGCTGCTGCTGCTCTGATCCTGGATACGGCCACGCCCGATTTCGACCGGCGCCGCGCGCAGCGGGCGAAGGACGAAGTCGTCTATCTGCTGCAGGACCGTTCCCTGGCGCTCTTCCGCCTGGCCGTGCTCGATGAGCACGCGGGCAAACCGCCCTCCCCAGTCTGAGCGGCTTCCTATCAGGTAGTAGAGAAACTCGTCCAATGTGCAGGCTGCTCAAAAAGCTCCAGCTGCCAGGCCGCAGGCTCCGAGGGAACCGGAGCGTACTGGGGTGGTACGTGAGGATTCCCGAGGGGCCGAGAACGCCGCAGATGGACTTTTTCAGGAGCCTGCTATGACCCGGCGCGGCTCAGGCCTTCTGTTGCACCCCACCTCGCTTCCGTCACCCTACGGCATCGGGGATCTGGGGCCGTCGGCGCATCGTTTCATCGATTTTCTGGCGGAGAGCCGGCAGCGCTACTGGCAGCTCCTGCCCCTGACGCCGACCTCCACCACCATGGGCAATTCCCCCTACAGCAGCGATTCGGCCTTTGCCGGCAATCCGCTCCTGATCAGCCCGGAATTGATGGTCGACGACGGCTGGCTCGCGACTGCCGATCTGCGCCACCCGACGCTGACGTTCGATCCGCACCGGGCCGATTATGCGGCGGCCGGCGCGTTCAAGACCGCCCTGCTGCAATCGGCCTGTGAACGGGCCAAGGGTTCGCTCCCGCATCATGCCGAGTTTTTGCGTTTCGTGCACGAACAGGCATCATGGTTGGATGATTACGCTCTGTTCCGGGCGTTGAAGGACCATCATCAGGGGGCGTCCTGGGTGCACTGGCCGCAGGAGCTGCGGGACCGCGACGCCCACGCCCTGCACGGCGCGCGGGAGCGGTTCCGCGACCGGATCGCGCTCGAACAATTTCAGCAGTTCCTCTTCCACGCCCAATGGCAGGCGTTGAAACGGTACTGCCTCGACCGGCAGGTTCGCATCATCGGCGATCTGCCGATCTACGTCCAGCACGACAGCGCCGACGTCTGGGCCCATCCCCACCTGTTCAAACTCGATGCGCAGAAACAGCCGGTTGTCGTGGCGGGCGTGCCGCCCGATTATTTCAGCGCCACGGGACAGCTCTGGGGTAATCCCGTCTACGACTGGCCCCGACTGGCCCAGACCCGGTATGACTGGTGGGTGCGGCGGATCACGCACAACCTGGCGTTCTATGACCTCGTCCGGCTCGACCACTTTCGCGGCTTTGCGGCCTATTGGGAGATCCCGGCCGGCGCCGCCACCGCGCAGGCCGGACGGTGGGTGGACGGGCCCGGCGCCGATCTGTTCGAGACGGTGCGGCAGCGCGTCCCCGATCTGCCCCTGATCGCCGAGGATCTCGGCGTGATCACGCCCGACGTCACGGCGCTCAAAGATCGTTTCAACCTTCCCGGGATGAAGATCCTCCTCTTCGCCTTCGGGGAGGAGCTGCCGACCCATCCCTACGCGCCGCACAATTACGCTCCTCATTGCGTCGTCTACACCGGCACGCATGACAACAACACCATTCGCGGCTGGATCCGGAAGGAGATCAGTCCGGAGGAACTGCGCCGCCTCTACGCCTATCTGGGCCGCGAGCCGGATGAGCATCACCTGCACTGGGAACTGATCCGCCTCGCCATGAGGTCGGTCGCCGAAACCGTCATCATCCCCATGCAGGACCTGCTGGGTCTCGGGGAGGACGCCCGGATGAACCGTCCCTCCACCACCCACGGCAATTGGGAATGGCGGCTGCTTCACCAGCAGTTGACCCATCGGATCGCCGCCAAGCTCGCTGAGATGACGACGCTCTACGGCAGAACGTAAGAACCTACGGGCGTGGGGGCATCGGAGGACCCGTTTCTGCTCTTTCCGCACGGGCCCCCACATCAAATCGAACCGTCCGAACGGGAAAGGGAATCTCGATACCCTCCCGCTTGAACCGGGCGAGGATCCGTTTGCGCAATTCATGCTGGACGAGCGGCTGATCTTCGAACGACCGGATCTGGCAGGCCAGCGTGAAGTCCAATGACGATTCGCCGAAACCTGGGATGAGCCGGGCCATCGGCGGCGGATCGGCCAGCAACCCGGGAATCGTTCCGACCCCCCGGCCGGCTTCTTCCACCAGCAACCGTTCAACCCGGTCGGGATCGGACTGATACCCGACGCTGACCGGCAGGGCCAGCGTCATCCGCAGTTCCGGCAGGGAATAATTGGTCACCACACTCTGGGCCAGTTTGTTGTTGGGGATCACCACCATGGTATTCGGCTGCATCTGCACCCGGGTCGTCCGCCAGCTGATATCGATCACGCGCCCTTCCTGACCTGACTCAAGTTTCACGAAATCGCCCACCCGGACCGACCGCTCCACGAGGATATGAAGGCCGGCGAATAGATTGGACAGCGTGTCCTGCAGCGCCAGCGCCACGGCCAGACCACCCACGCCCAGCGCCGTGATCAGCGGGGCGATGGAAATGCCCAGCGTGCCGAGCAGGATCACAAAACCGATCGTCAGCACGACGCCTTTGATGATCACCTGCGACAGTCCGCTGACGGGAATGGCGATGCCGGCCCGCTGGACGGACGCGGTCACCAACTGGGAGGAGAGACTGGCCAGAACGAGGGTGACCGATAAGATCAGGAGCACATGAATGGCCTTGAACGAATAGGTCACATAGGCCGCGGGCAGGCTCGACGTGCCGATGGCAAAGTACAACCCGATGGCCACGCACCAGGAGATTGATGGATGGCGGAGCGCGGCGACCAGCAGATCGTCCGTCGTGGTCGCGGTCCGTTGGGCCCACCGGTGCAGCAGGCGGAACAGAAGATGCCGGACGATCAACGCCGCGGCCGTGACGCCGAGGAAAATGGCCCCCGAAATCATGATCTGTTTGAATGCGGCTTCGGACATGGTCGAGTTGCGGCTCGAAAACGTGTCGGATCATACCCCGATCCGGCCGGGGAATCAACCCGCCGGGTAGTGGGTCAGTTGAATGGATTCACCCGTGGCAAAAATGGGGACACGTCCCCATTTCGTTGCGCGCCGCGCGCCGCATGAGGAAATTGGGACGTGTCCCTATTTTTGAAACAGGTCACGGTGAAACTGCCCCACTACCACCCGCCGCCCCCTGTTGACTTGCCCCGGCGCATCCGGTACATTGGGCGTGGTTCGATCGCCCCCACCGTCAGGAAGGAGCATGCGCGGGCCGGGAGATGAGCCCAAAGCCGCATTTATGACTGCGTTCATTCCAGCCGTGCTGGCGGCCGGTTTGCTGTCCTGGCCGGTTGCCGGCAATGACGACACCACCCAATTGATCGAGCAGGCCTACGCCTACAACCGGGCGGGCATGATCGCCATGTCCAAGGCGGAGTTTGATGACGCCATCGACCAGTTTCAAAAAGCCGCCGAACTGGTGCCGGACTACGGCATCACCCGACGGGGCCTGCGGTATACGCCGAATTTCATGATCGGCTGGGCCCACGAAAAAACCGGCCGTGATGTGGACGCCTGCCGGTCGTTCCGCCGGTTTCTTGACCTCGCGCCGCATCAATGGATGGAAGAGGAAAAAGCCGATCACGCCAGACAATACCTCGGCCGTCATTGCCCCGAGTTGCAACGGCAGTCCCTGCCCGAACATTCCTATGGCCTGTAACCCACGGCAACCGGCTTGACGCAGGCCTGAACCCGGAGCGCACACCATGTCATGGTCGTTCATAGGGCTGGTCGCGTTGTTGTTCGGCGCCATGCTCGGTCAGTTCGGTTACGGGACCGGCGTGCTGCTGATGCTGGCCGCTTAATGCCAGCGACGTCTATTTTCTCATTGCGGCTTTTTCAGTGACGGGCGCGGTCACCATCGCCACCCACTTTGCGATCGTGTTGTACCGCAAGGTTGCCAAACCCAGCCCACCAGGAGAGCCCTCCTGACCGGACCGGGACGCCGTTGACTTGCGTCAGCACTTCTTGTACAGTCGCTGATCAAGCGGCAGGGGGATCTTCTCCTGCCATTTAAAAGCCAGCTCCGGAGGGGAGTCTTCAATGCGTATCCTACTTGCCAGCATGGCGGTACTGTTCCTCGTTGTCGCGACACTCTCGGCGTGCAGCAGCGAGGCAAGCAGTCCCGCCAGTATTTCCGACATGATTAAGTCCTCAGGAAAAAAGCAGAACGGGAAGCATTAATTTTCAATCCGGCCGATTGTGGATGAGGTGACCGGAAGCCCCCCGCAGTTGAACCGGCGGGTCGCGTTGATCACCGGGGGCGCCAGGGGCATCGGCCGGGCGATTGCGCTTGATCTGGCCGGAGAGGGTTGGGACGTCGCCCTCTGCTTCCGGACCAGCCGGAGAGAGGCGGAAGAAACGGCGGCCGCCATCACAGGGGCGGGACAGCGGGCCATCGCCGTCCAATGCGATGTGTCCGACCCCGCCGCCGCCGAAGCCCTCGTCGGGCAGGTGGAAAGGGACTGGGGCCGGATCGACGCGCTGATCAACGGCGCCGGCCCGTACCACCGGATCAATCTGCTGGAGGAATCGGTCGATGGCTGGCGGTCAATGTTCGATCACAACCTCCACCCGGTTTTCTACCTGGGCCGCCTGGTCGCCCCGGGGATGCAGCGGAGGCGATGGGGCCGGATCATCAGCTTCAGCATGGCCAATGCGGATCAGCAGATCGCCCAGACCGAGGTCACGGCCCATTACATCGCCAAGGTGGGCGTGCTGGTGCTGACCCGGTCGCTGGCCAAACAACTGGCGCCGCACGGCATCACGGTCAACGCGATCTCTCCGGGTTTCATCCGGTCAGGCAGCGCGCCGGAGGCCGAACTGGCCGCGATGGTCAAACGGATCCCGGCCGGCTATCTCGGCGAAACGGCGGACGCCGTGGCGGTGACCCGGTTTCTGCTCTCGGACGGCGCCCGGTACGTCACGGGGGCCAATATCCACCTGAGCGGCGGGTGGGGCATGTAATGGCCGCGCTCACAGCGCGTGGCCATTGGAGCAATGGAGCAGTGGAACAATGGAACAGTGGACGGGCACTCATGATGCTCCATTGCGATCCACTGTTCCACTGTTCCATTATCAGGGCATACGATGCACCGGCACGGGCGTAACCGATGACCACGAACCAGCTCGTCGGCATGGCGCTGATTGTCATGGGCCTGATCGATTTCATCATCGTGCCCAAAATGATGGACAACGCCTGGAAAAAGAGCAAACGCCCCCCCTCCTGGTCGGAAAGCCTGAACATGGTGGTCCGCATTATTGGAGTCGTCTTTATCTTTTTCGGCCTGTCCTATTACTTCTACGGACAGATGGAGTGATCCCTTCGTGAACCCGGTGCAGAAAGATCAACCGGCTCGGTCTGCGACCCCCATGACCGATGACCAGGCGCGAGCGCGGCTCTCCAACCGTCTGATCACGGCGCAATTGGTGGGAAAAGGCTCGCTCGGTCTCGGGTTCATTGCCGCGATCTTCGGCCTGACGGAACACAACAACTGGGTCCTGCGGACGGGACTGGCGCTCCTGTTGATGGGGATGATCGCCTCATTCGTCAGCCTTGTGCACAGCTTCAACCGCCGCCGCCTGTCGCACCAATCCATGTCCAATCCGGCCGGCCGGTCGGGCTCCGGCTCGCCCCACCCACCGAAGGATCACCATCCCGACTAACCCAAAGGAGTCACCATGGCTGAACCACGGATCGCCCAACGCGCCCCTTACGTCAAAGAACTGGAGCCCGGCACCTACTACTGGTGCCGCTGCGGCCGGTCCCAGCAACAACCCTTCTGCGACGGGTCGCACAAAGAGACGGGATTTACCCCGCAAGAGCTGAAAATTACGGAGAAAAAACGCGTCGTGCTGTGCGGCTGCAAACACACGGGCAACCCGCCGTTCTGCGACGGCACCCACACCAGACTGCCGAGGTAGCGCACGCCCCCCCGGCGGCATTCATCATCTGGGAAAATCACGGGAACAATCGCTTGAACTTTATCTGTTTTTTGCGCTAAGATACGCGCCGGCTTTTCTCACAACCAACGGATCAGAGGGCAACGATGGGCTTAAAACCACTTCAGGATTGGGCGTTGGTTCGTCCCACCACGGCCGGTGAACGGAGCTCGGGGGGCATCATCATCCCCGACACCGCCAAAGAAAAACCCCAGGAAGGCGTCATTCTCGCCATCGGCGAAGGGCGGTATGAAGAGCCGGAGGGCGACGGCGGACGCAAGGGCAAGGGAAGCTCGAAGGACTCGAAGGACAAGGTGTTCGTCAAGACGACGCTCAAACCCGGCGATCGGATCATCTACGAGAAATATGCCGGACGGAAAGTCGAGTTGAACGGCGAAGAGTTGATTCTCGTCAGGGAAGATGACGTCCTGGGACAGATGGTGGGCTGACCGGTCATGTGCAACAGACACAGGCAACGGGTGATCCGAGGGGTGCTGCTGGGAACGCTGTTGGGCGGCTTCCTGTGCGGCGTCTTGATCGGAACGGCCCCGGCGGCCGCACCCCATCCGGTCGACAACCTGCTCTTGGCGAAAATCCTCTGGGGAATGCCCGCCGAACGGGTCGCCCAGGCCCTCAAACTCGAACGCGGCCAGTACACGATCCTGCATGATCCAGTCGATGGTCAGGTGACCATCTTCCAGTTGGAAGGCAAGCAACTGAACTATCCTGAATTTCGGGTGGTCTTCCTGAACTTCAAACCGGAAGAGGGGTTGTTCAAGGTCTACGGCTTCTACCAGGGGACGCTGACCGAGGCCGCGGAGGCCCTCAAGAAACGCTACGGCGATCCCGACGCCGTCAAGAAAACGTCAACGATGCAATCCTTCCGCTGGGAGTTCGCCGACACCGCGCTGTCGCTCATCAACGCGCAGTTCGAAATCTCCCTCAAGTAGTTTCCCGATTGCCGCTTAGCGCCGCCCCGGCTTGGCGCGCTGCCTGACTGCTTCGTAAAGAACTACTCCCACCGCTACCGACACGTTGAGCGAATCGACCCGGCCCAACAGCGGGATCGACGCCAGTTGGTCGCACCGTTCCTTGACCAGATGGCGGAGCCCCTTCCCCTCGCTGCCGGCGACCAGCACCGACGGCGCCGTCCAATCGACGGCGGTATAGTCGGTCGGCGCCTCGGCCGTCAACCCGATCACCCACAGCTTCGCGGCCTTGAGCAGATCGATTGTCTGCGCCACGTTGCCCACCCGGGCGACCGGCAGATGGGCCACCGCGCCCGCCGACGCCTTGACCACCGTCGGCGTCAACCCGGCCGCCCGCCGGGCGGGAATCAACACGCCATGCGCCCCAGCCGCTTCGGCGGTCCGGATGATCGCGCCGACGTTGTGCGGATCCTCCACCTCGTCCAGCAGCACCAGCAACGGCGTCCGCGGGCTGCTCTTCACCTTCTCCAGAAGCGTTTCCAACCCGGCGTACCCCTGCTCCCCCACCATCGCCACCACGCCCTGATGATGAGTGGTGCCGGCCATCCGTTCGAGCTGCAGCCGGTCTTCATACCGGATTGCCACGCCCGCGTCGGCCGCGGCCGCCACCAGCTCCTCCACCCGCTGATCCCGCCGCCCCTTCAACAGATAGAGCCGCTCGATCGGCCGGCCGGCGCGCAATTGTTCCTGCACCGGATGAATGCCGTAAATGAGCCGGGGAGCCACGAGGAAGGAACAGCCGGACTAGCGTTTGATCCGCGTGGAGCCGTCGGGCAGATCTTCGATGATCACGCCGGCCGCGGCCAGTTGCCGGCGGAGCTGGTCCGAGCGGGAAAAATCCTTGTCCCGCCTCGCCTGCTCCCGTTCCTTGACCAGGGCGTCCACATCGACGGCGGGCGCCACGACCGGGACAAACGACCAGGGCTGAAAACTCCACTTGGACGGTTCGACGGCAAACAACCCCAGCAGCTCGCCGCCAAAGTGCGAGAACAATTGCCGAATTTTGGCAAGAATTTTTGCGTGGCCCTCCACCGACACGTAGCGATTGGCCGACGTGATCAACTGCTGGAAGAGGGCCAGCGCGGCCGGCACGTTCAGGTCATCATCCATGGCGGTCCGAAATTCCACAGGGAACGCCTTGAGGATGGCGAGGATGCGACGGGTATGCGCGGTGGGACGCCCCGCCCGCTGCTCCCACACCACCTCGGAAAAACGGATGAGCATGGCGTAATAATTGTCCAATGCGGCCTTGGTCTGGGCCAGGTGCTGGTCCGAGAAATCGACCGGGCCCCGATAGTGGACGGACAGCAGAAAATAGCGCAGAATCTCGCGGCGGGCCGCCGGGCCCAAATGCGCCGGCATCTTTTCAAACACCTCCTGGATCGTGAAAAAGTTTCCCAGGGACTTCGACATCTTTTCCTGATCGATCGTCACAAACCCGTTATGCACCCAAAAACGGGAGAATGATCTGCCCGTCGCCCCCTCCGACTGGGCGATCTCATTTTCATGATGGGGAAAGATCAGGTCCTGCCCGCCACCGTGAATGTCGATCGTGGACTGCTTCAAACAGGCCATGCTCATCACCGAGCATTCGATGTGCCAGCCTGGCCGCCCCGCCCCCCACGGACTTGGCCATGACGGTTCACCGGGCTTGGAGGCCTTCCAGAGGGCGAAATCGAGCGGGTTCTCCTTGCGCGCATCGACCTCCACCCGCGCGCCGGCGAGCAGCTCGTCCAGCTTCCTATGGGACAGCTTGCCATACTCCTTGAACCGGCTGACCCGGTAGTAGACGTCCCCCTCCACCGGGTAGGCCAGCCCCTTCTTGATCAATTTCCCGATCAACGCGACCATCCCATCGATATGCTCAGTGGCCTTCGGCTCCAGATCGGCCGGCGGGACGCCCAGACGGGCCATGTCCTCCCAGTAGGCCGCCGTGTAGGTCTGCGCCACCACCTCCCACGGACGCTGCTCCTTCTGGGCCCGCGCGATGATTTTGTCATCCACATCGGTAAAATTTTTGACGTACCGGACCCGGTATTTTTTAAATTGCAGATACCGGCGGAGCAGATCGAAGACGATCGCGCTTCTGGCGTGGCCGAGGTGGCAGCGGTCGTAGACCGTCACCCCGCAGACGTACATCCGCACCAGCTTGCCGGCAAGCGGCTTGAACACCTCTTTTTTTCGCGTCAGCGTGTTATAGAGTCGTAGCATCTTCGTTTACTGTCGGTCTGTCTGTTGTGAGTCCTGACTACTGACTACTGTCTACTTTCCACTCTCCACTTTCTCTCCTGCCTTTATCTCAACAACCCCTCCCACCCCTTCAACTCATTCAGGACCTGGTAGTTCGTCAAATCCAGATGCAGCGGCGTGATCGACACCATCCCCTGCTCGATCGCCTGATGATCGGTATCGCTCTTCGGCTTCCAGGCGTCCCGGTTGCCGCCGATCCAGTAATAGTTTTTGCCCCGGGGATCGGTTTTCTCAATGATCGTATCCTCATTGTAGACGCGCCGGCCAAGCGACGTGATCTTCGCGCCGCGGATTTTCGAGACCGGCAGATCAGGCACATTGACGTTGAGCAGCGTGTCGTGCGGCAGGCCATATTCCAGAATCAGCCCCGCCAGCTTCGCCGCCATCCGGCAGGCCGCATCCAGCCCCTGCTTGCCCGGGCCGACCAGCGAGATGGCCATCGAGGGAATGCCGAGCAGCGTGCTTTCAATCGCCGCCGAGACAGTGCCGGAATAGGTGACGTCGTCGCCGAGATTCTCCCCCTGGTTCACGCCGGAGGCGATCAGCGCCGGTTTGCCGCCGGTCAGCCGCATCACGCCGAGGTTCACACAGTCCGACGGCGTGCCGTTGATGCAATAGACTTTCGGCTTCACCTGATCGACACGCAACGGTTTGTGGAGTGTGAGCGCATGGCTGGCCGCCGACCGCTCCCGATCGGGCGCGACCACCACCACGTCACCCAGAGGCTTGAGCGCCGCCGCGAGCCTGTGCAACCCCGGCGCGTGCACACCGTCGTCGTTCGTGACAAGGATTTTGGGGGGCATTAACTCGCTATCCCCAGCCGCTTTTTGGCCGGCCGAAGCTGATAGAACGCCGGCGCTTCTCTCACGTGTGAATGATCACCCTGAAGGGCCGCTTTTTCAAATTGGAGTTGTGCGCAAGAGAAAAGATCGCTATTTTCTGCTTTTAAATATCTGGCAGCCATTTCACAATACTCCGGATCGATCTCCACTCCAATGCTGTTTCGACCATGCCGTAACGCGGCGACCATTGTTGTACCAGAACCGCAAAACGGATCAAGCACGGTATCCCCCACAAAGGAAAACATCCTCACAAGGCGCGATGCAAGTTCGAGAGGAAATGGGGCGGGATGGTTTTTTAAAGACGCGCCTGGAATATTCCAAATCTGCTGGAACCAAGCGTTGAAATCTTTCTTGCTAATCATGCTTTCCCGTCTCTGCTGGTCTGTTGGCTTTCGATACCCGCCAGGTTTTCTCTGCATCAAGATAAATTCCATATCGTTTTTGACAATAGCATTAGGCTCATAGGGCTTGCCAAGGAACTTTGAGCCATTTGAGACTTCATATGACGCGTTCGATATTTTATGCCAAATAATCGGATTGAGATTGTCGAAACCCATTCGCCTGCACATGACACAAATATCCGAGTGAAGGGGAAACACCAGATGCCGCCCAAAATCACGCCGAGCCACACATACATCACCAACCACACACACAAGTCGCCCTCCAGGAACAAGCATCCTGAAAACGTGCTTCCATACCTTTTCCAATTCCGCAAGAAAGGTCTCATAATTTTGGACATGCCCAAGCTGCCCTCGGCAGTCGTTGTACTGCTTGAGGTTCCAGTATGGCGGGGACGTCACAACAAGGTGCACAGACTCATCTTCCAGGAAAGATAGGTCCCGTGCATCACCGTTTATCAATCTGTGGAAGGTGGCTGACATTACCTTACACGAAGGCTCTCACATGGGCGACCAGCGTCTTTGCAAACCTCTCCATTGATAAATCAGCCGCCAGTGTCTTGTAAGCCCCGCGAGCTCCATCCTGACTTGTTGACGTCAGAAAAGCTGACGCCGTGTAGTGTCGTTCCAATACGAGCTTGCGGCAAAAAAGCTCATAGCGCTTCATGTAGGAAGCCCCTACGAACTCAGGGAAAACATTAAAATGCGGTTCTTTAACGCTGACGGGTTGATTGGAGGCCTTGCAATCCTCCAACATGAAAAAATACCCCAGAAATGGCTGGGGGCTGTCGCGATAGGCTCGCTCTCGGAAAGCAGTCCAGAGGTCCACGGCGCTACCCATGGCTTCTTCAGTCCGATTATTAAAGTTATTGCCAAAGGACGGGCCAACCTGGGATTTGGCTTCTATGGCGGCAATCAGTTTCTGATCCTTCACCACCAACAAATCCCATTCCTTGGTAGGTCTAAAAAAACCTGGAAGCTCTATCGCTTTCTTCCTAAAAACGAATCGATCGGGCAAACCGGCTTCCGCAATCAGTGATGTGAACAGACCAATGAATCCATCCATTTGTGCGCCGCCCGTTACAGCACTTCGAAGCCCCTGATCCGCCTTGCCGCCGCGCTGTTGCTTATGATGTTGGGCAGAGCGAGTTTTCCAATAATGAGCGACTGCCAGTTGCGTCTGCTCTGTCAAATCCTGTGGCATACAGATGTCATATTAGTCTAACCACAGGACTACTGCAACAATGTAAGCCTCGGCACATAGACGCCCTCGTCATTTGTGACGAGGATTTTGGGGGAATTCATCGATGTCAACAATGAGTATCGGGACGGCCGAGAAAACCGCAGGACGTGTCATTTCCCTTTTTCTACTCTTGCCTGTAGCTCCTCAAGCGACAACAACTTCCCTTGCGCGGATTTATACTGCTTGAGCCTCCTGTCCAACTCCTCCCGGTGGCTCTGAGGAACAGGCACGCCCGCTTCATCCGTGGAAATGGCATCCCACAAATCCTCAACCAACAGAATTTTTTCAGCCGCACTTAATTTATCGATTTGAGGAATGCCATTTATGCGCACGGCATGCCTCCTCTGCTAGACAATCGAGTCTTCCAGCTTTTATATCTTCCTCGATTTGGCGATCCCACGCATCAGAGTCAAACTGACGGAACCACTCCCGAAACGACGTCAGCTCGGCCCGACTTAGCTCTTGGACCTCACGCTCAAGTTTTTCGACTTTGGCCATTACATGCTCCCTTCGGTATCACCCTGATTATACCCAGTCCGCAGCCATGAAGCAAAAATGGCGCCGCCAGCTTGTGCAGCCTCCCTGCCGGCAGACAGGCCCCGGTGAATGCACACCGTCGTCGCTCGTGACAAGGATTTTGGGCTTGGCCAACTGAATCGCCTCAGAGTGAAAACACCGATCTTGGCGGAAACCGCTTTATTGCGCGGAGTCGTTTCCCGCCACCATGATGGCAATCATGCAAAGTTCGCGACGGCTACGTGGCGCTTCACAGCAAGATTCCGGTGGTGAAGTTTGATGCGCTCGATCTCATGAAG
>JACQCE010000064.1 GCA_016201765.1 Nitrospirota bacterium | reverse complement strand
GGGGTCTTCCCGATTCTGGATCATTACCATGAACCGTTCTGGACGGGGAAGGGGTTGTCCGCGCCGCTGGATGCCGACCGGCCGCTGCCCGGCGTCGATTTGAACGTCAACGACCAGCTCGACCGGCTCCGGCAGTTCCGGTACGCGGAGGAACTGCGGCGGCTCCCGCTGGAAAAACCGGCCGGTCCGGCCCCGGCGTTTTATTATCACAACGGGGCATTTGAATCGGGCGACGCCGAATATTTCTACAGCCTGATCCGGCTCCACAAACCGGCCACGATCATTGAAGTCGGCGCCGGCCATTCCACGCTGCTCGCGAGGGAGGCGATTGCCCGCAACCAAGCGGAGGTGCCCGGCTACCGGTGCGTGCATCTGTGCATCGAGCCGTATGAGAATCCCTGGCTCGAGCGCTGCGGGGTCGAGGTCATCCGCGAGCCGCTGGAACGGGTCGACCGGCGGCTCTTCTTGCGCCTGTCGCGCAACGACATGCTCTTCATCGACTCCTCGCACGTGATCAAGCCCCAGGGTGATGTGGTCACGGCCGTGCTGTCCATTCTTCCGGCGCTGGCGTCCGGCGTGCTGGTGCATCTGCACGACATCTTCACGCCGAAGGATTATCCCGCCGACTGGGTGGTGCGGGACGTGAAGCTCTGGAACGAACAGTACCTGCTGGAGGCTTTTCTCTCTCACAATTCAACATATGCGGTCATCGGTGCGGTCAATTATCTCGCGCACCATCATGCCGATCTGCTGGGCGAGCACTGTCCGGTCTTCCGGATGGAATCGGCCCGGCGGGAGCCGGGGTCATTCTGGATCATGAAACGATGAAACCGCGCGTTCAAATTTCCATGAACGGGGCCGCGGCATGAACGGGCTGCCGGTCATCTCCGTCGTCACCTGCACGCGCAACAGCGCGCGCTATCTCGAGGAGGCGCTGCGGAGCGTCCTCGACCAGCGCTATCCCCGCCTCGACTACTGGGTGATCGACGGCGGGTCGACCGACGGCACGCTGGAGATCCTCCGGCGCTACGAGGGGCGGCTTCGCTGGGTGTCGGAACCGGACCGGGGGATTGCCGACGCGATGAACAAGGGGATCCGCCTCTCCACGGGCGACATTGTGGCGCACCTGCACTCGGACGATCTGTTCCGCGAGGGCGCGCTCGACCGGGCGGCCCGGCTCCTCCAGGCGCATCCGGAGACCGGGTGGCTGATCGGCAATTATTCGGAGATCGACCGGCACGGACGGTTGATCAAGACCCTGGAGCTTCCGCAGTACGATTACGATCTGCTCCGGCGCTGGAATTTCATCGGCCATCAGGCGGTGTTCGTCCGCCGGCGGCAACTGGAGGCCGCCGGCCTGTTCGATCCGGCCCTCCGGTTTGCGATGGACTACGATCTGTGGCTCAGGCTGGGACGGTTGGGGCCGCCGCTGCAGGTGCCCGAGGTGCTGGCGTCGATGCGGTTTCATCCCGGCGGGCTGACCGCCGCCCATATTTTCGGCTCACTGGCCGATGAATACGCGGTGCGGCGCCGCCTGCAAGACCGGACGGCCGTGGACAAACTGGCGGATTTCATCGATTATCAATGGCGGCGGCTCCGCTATTGCCGGCGCTATCTGCGCTATCTGCGGCGGATGCGCGAGGCGTGAGGGCTGCGGGGTCCCGGTGACGGCAATGAAGATCCTCTGTGCGACGCATAATCTGAATTATGAAGGCGCCCCGCTGTTTTTGCTCCGGCTGGCCGCGGGGTTGAAGACGAAGGGCCATGAGCCCATTGTTTTTTCCCCGGCCGACGGGCCGGTGACGCGCGAGTTCGAGTCGGCCGGCATCCGGGTGCTCATCAGTCCGTTGACGCACGCCGGGATCGGCCGGGAGGCCTTTGACCGTGAGGTGGCAAGAACCGCGAGCCGGTTTGAGGGGCTCGGCATCGAGCTGGTCCTGTGCAACACGCTCAACACCTACTATGCCCTGTATCTGGCGCGTGTGCTCGGCAAGCCCGCCCTCTGGTGCATTCATGAATGCGCGCCTCCCTACGACCATTTCCGCAGTCTGTGCGCCACCCGCGAGCTGACGCAGGCGGCGCTGGAGGCCTTTGCGCTTCCCGCCCGGCTGGTGTGCGTGTCGCAACTGGCGGCGCGGATGTATGGCGGCCCCGAAGCCGGATCGTGTTTGACGGTCATCCGGCATGGGATTGATCTCGATGCCGTTGATCGATACGCGCGCGAGCATGATCGCGAGGCGTTGAGGCGGGCCCGGGGTGTGGAGGCCGGGACGCTCGTGGTGACGATCGTCGGGACCGTCTGCGACCGCAAGGGGCAGTTGGTGTTCGTGCGGGCGGCGGAGCGGCTGCTGGCCGGGCACCGGCGCCTCCGGTTTTTCATCGTCGGGGCGAGGGGCGGGGCGTACGCCGGTCTGGTCGAGCGGACGGTGGCCGAACGGGGTCTGGCCGGCGCGGTGACGATCGTGCCGGAGACGCGGGATGTCTATGCATTTTTCCGGTTGTCTGATATAGTGGTCAGCGCATCGTACGAGGAGCCGTTCGGACTGGCCGTGCTGGAGGCGATGGCGTTCGGTGTGCCCGTCGTCGGCACCGATGTGCTCGGCGTGGCGGAACACTTTGAGAACGGACGCGAACTGTTGCTGACGCCTCCGGGCGATGATGCCGCCCTGGCCGACCGGATCGCCCTGCTGTGCGACGATCCCCGGCTTGCGGCGGCCCTAGGCGGCGCGGCGGCCCGCCGGGTGCATGAAGGTTTTGCCGCGGGCGCCATGGTCGACGCGTACGAACGGGTGCTCCGGGAGTGTGTGGCATTGCCGCCCTGTGGATATCGTCTTGCCGACTGGCGCCGCCGGCGTCCGACCATCATGGATGATCTCGAATTTTACATTCGAACGTTTGTCACCTCTGCGAGGAGAACCGGCGTCGCGGCGGCCGTCCGCAGGGCCGCGGACGTGCTCATGGGGCGGCGGCGCGCGGACCGGGAGCGGATGCGCCATGCGCCGCGCTGACGCCACATGGAAACGGCGACTGGGGGGAGCGGGATGAAAGCACTGATCACCGGCATCACCGGACAGGACGGGTCGTACCTGGCGGAATTGTTATTGGAGGAGGAGTTTATCGCTGCCGGCCGGCGCGCGTGGGTTGAGGCGGTGCTGTTGGCATTACTGACAATGGAAGTTGCAGGCGCACGATCATGAAGGAACTGGGCTTTCTTTATTTTTTATCGACTGAACGGGAAGATCGTCTGCGCGTAGAGGCGGTGAAGGAACATGGCGCTATTACCAGTTTTACTGTTCAGTATGAGGCCTTATTGAGAGGTGATTGGCAACCGATCGTTCGTTATGATACGGCACATGGTTTTGCGCATAAGGATTTACTGCATCCGGATGGCACGGGAGAAAAGCAGCCCTTATATTTGCCGGACTACAACATGGCTTTTACCTATGCGATTCAGGATTTAAAGGCCGCCTGGCGCTGGTACCGCATGGGATACGAAGAGGAGATGCCGATATGAAAAAAGAGGAAATGGTGAAGAAAAATCTCGATTTGCTGAATGAATTTATGCGGTACGCGTTTGACCATCCAGATGTTCTGGACAAAATTCCGAAAGGCGCGGAAGTGGTCATCCTTCCATTGGACGATCCTGAACTGTTGCGCGAGAACAAAAAGACGGCGGAACAGGGCGTTCAGGAGGGGAAGCAGGTCGTTGTGGTGAAGTTTCGGAAGCCTGAGGCCATTACCCCGGAATTAGAGCTGCTGCGGAAGTGAACTGACAGGAGCACAGATGAAAGCCTTAATCACCGGCATTACGGGGCAGGATGGGTCCTACCTCGCCGAGTTTCTGCTGGCCAAGGGGTACGAGGTCTACGGCATCATCCGGCGGTCCAGTTCGTTCAACACCGACCGGATCGACCACATCTATCAGGATCCGCATCAGCCGGACACGCGGCTGCGGCTGGTCTACGGCGATCTGACCGACGCCAGCTCGCTCAACCGCCTGCTGCGGACCGTCCAGCCGGACGAGATTTACAATCTCGGCGCGCAAAGCCACGTCCGGGTGAGCTTCGACATTCCCGAATATACCGGCGACGTCGACGCGCTGGGGACGATCCGGCTGCTGGAGGCGATCCGGGAGCTGGGCATCCGGCCCAAGTTCTACCAGGCGTCGTCCAGCGAAATTTACGGCAAGGCGGAGGAAACGCCCCAGCGGGAGACGACGCGTTTTCAACCGCGGAGCCCCTACGCCGCGGCGAAACTGTACGCCTATTGGATGACGGCCAATTACCGGGAGGCCTATGGTCTCTTCGCCTGCAACGGCATTTTGTTCAACCACGAGTCGCCCCGCCGCGGCGAGACGTTCGTCTCGCGGAAAATTTCGCAGGCCGTCGCGCGCATTTCGCTCAAGTTGCAGGACAAGCTCTACCTCGGTCATCTGGACGCCAAGCGGGACTGGGGCTACGCGGGCGACTATGTCGAGGCGATGTGGACGATGCTCCAGCAGAAGACGGCGGACGATTACGTGATCGGGACGGGCTCGACCCATTCGGTCCGTGAATTTCTGGCGGAGGCGTTTGGCCTGGTCGGCCTGGACTATGCGAAATACGTCGAGATCGATCCCCGTTATTTTCGCCCGACCGAAGTCGATCTGTTGCTGAGCGATCCGTCGAAGGCCCGGACGCAACTGGGCTGGAAGGCCGGGGTCGATTTCAAGACGCTGGTACGGATGATGGTGGAGTCGGATCTCGAGCGGGAGAAGACGATTCAGGCGGGGAAAAAGCCGGTGGTCAGGACATTGGTGGAAGAAATGGAAAAATGGGGCAAGGGTCAAGGGGCAAGGGTCAAGGGTGCAGGAGCAAGAGGCAAGAACTAAGAGGGAGAGCGTGGGGATTGATTGGAAAGAGCGGCGCGTGGCGGTGACGGGGGGGAGCGGGTTCCTCGGTTCGGCGTTGATCGCGCGGTTGGAGGCGGCCGGCTACCGGCATCTGTTCGTTCCGCGTCGGCGCGACTATGATCTGACCCAGACGGCGCAGGTGGAACGGTTCTACGCCGACGCCAAGCCGGAGGCGGTGATCCATCTCGCCGCGCTGGCCGGCGGCATCGGCGCCAACATGCGCCGACCCGGCGATTTTTTTTATCAGAACGCCATCATGGGGATTCAATTGATCGAATATGCCCGCCGGACGGGGGTGGGGAAGGTCGTGGTGATCGGGACGGTCTGCGCCTACCCGAAGTTCACGCCGACGCCGTTTCGCGAGGAGGCGTTGTGGAACGGCTATCCCGAGGAGACGAACGCGGCATATGGATTAGCCAAAAAAATGCTGCTGGTCCAGGCCCAGGCCTACCGGCAGCAATACGGCATGAACGTCGTCTATCTGCTGCCGGCCAATCTCTACGGCCCCCGGGACAATTTTGACCCGGAAACGTCGCACGTGATTCCGGCCCTGATCCGCAAGTGTCTGGAAGCCAGGCGGGCCAACCGGCCCGAGATTTCCTGCTGGGGCACCGGCGCGCCGTCGCGTGAATTTCTCTATGTGGACGATGCGGCCGAGGCGATCCGGCTGGCGCTGGAGCGTTACGATGGCGCGGAGCCGGTCAACATCGGCACCGGGCGCGAAGTGACGATCAAGGCGCTGGCCGAATTGATTGCCACGCTGACGGGATTCGGCGGCCGGCTGGCATGGGACGCCTCGCGGCCAGACGGCCAGCCGAAACGCATGCTGGAGACGACGAAGGCCGAGCGGGCGTTCGGGTTCCGGGCCGGCACGTCATTGGAGGAGGGGCTGAAGCGGACGATCGCCTGGTATGAATCGGCGGCCGGGAGGGCGCCGGAGTGACCGGGTTGGATCATCTCTATGCCGTCGTTCTGGCGGGCGGAGAAGGCAACCGCTTCTGGCCGTTGAGCCGCCGGACGGCCCCCAAACAATTTCTGCGGATCGCGGGGCGCCGGACGCTGCTGCAGCAGACGATTGGCCGCGTCGCGCCGCCCCTGCCGCCCGAACGGGTGTTGATTGTGACGAATCGGGCGTATCAGGATGACGTCCGATGGCAGTTGCGCGAGTCGCTCCGGCGCGCCGATGCGGTTCATCTTCTACTTGAACCTTCAGCCCGTAATACTGCGCCGGCATTGGCGATGGCTGCGTTCCGCCTGCTGCAGATCGATCCGGAAGCGGTCATGCTGGTACTGCCCTCCGACCATGCCATTTCACCCGTCTCCGCACTCTGGCGGACGATCCGCCGCGCGTTGCCGCTGGCGGCCTCCGGCGCGCTGGTGACGTTCGGGATCGTGCCCGCCGAGCCGACCTCGGCCTACGGCTACATTCAACGCGGCGCCGCGGTGCAGGGACGGGGCTATCGGATCGCCCGCTTTATTGAGAAGCCGCCGCTGCCCGCTGCGCGCCGGTTGATCAAGCAGGGCGGCTGTTATTGGAACAGCGGCTTGTTTCTCTGGCGCGCCGCCGCCTTGCTGGAGGAGCTGTGCCGCCACGCGCCGCGGTTTGCCGCGCCGCTGGCCGTCATGAAACGGGCGCACGGGACCGCCCGGGAGGCGGCCGTCATTGAACGGTCGTTCGGCCGGATGCCGGAGTTGTCGATCGATTATGCCGTGATGGAACGGACCGCGCGCGCGGTGGTGGTGCCGGCGGACTTCCGGTGGTCCGATCTGGGCTCGCTCACGGCCCTGTCGGAACTGGCGCCGAAGGATCGGTCGGAGAATGTGACCGTCGGCGACGTCATCTCGCTTGATACGGCCGATTCCATTCTGTATGGCGGCCGCCGGCTGCTGGCCGCGATCGGCTTGCGCGACATGGTGGTGGTGGACACGCCGGACGCCCTGCTCGTCTGCCCCAAGGCGCGGGCGCAGGAAGTGAAGCAGATCGTCGGAGAGCTGAAGCGGCGTAATTCCTCCCATTATCATCTGCCCCATGCCGAGACGCGCCCCTGGGGATCGTTCGCCGTGCTGGAGGAGGGGCCGTCGTTCAAGGTCAAACGGCTGGTGATCAATCCGCACGCCCGTTTGAGCCTGCAGATGCACCACCACCGCAGCGAGCACTGGGTGGTGGTGGCCGGCCGCGCGCGCATCCGGCACGGCCATCGCACGTACGATCTGCATGCGAACGAGAGCACCTACATTCCCAAGGGCACGAAGCACCGGATTGAAAACCGGACTCAACGCCCGTTGGAAATTATTGAAGTGCAGAGCGGTTCTTACGTCGGTGAGGATGACATTGTGCGCTTCTCTGATGACTATAAAAGGGAAGGATAGAGGGAAATGAGCATGATGGTTAAAAAAGGGGACAGGCTACTTTTTTCTCAATCCGACGAGATCAATGGGGAAAAAGTAGCCTGTCCCCTTTTTCCGGGACAAGGCGGGCGGATGGGATGACGATACCGGCTTCGATCTTTCGCATGTACGACATCCGGGGCCGGGTGGCCGATGAGCTCACCCCGACGACGGTCGAACGGATCGGCGCGGCCTTTGCCGGGATGGTGCGCGACCGGGTGGCGGGCGGCGGGTTCAGCCGGAGCGGTCTGCCCGTGGTGGTGGTCGGCCGGGACATGCGGCTCAGTTCGCCGGAATTGAGTCAGGCGCTCATCAAGGGGCTCACCCGTTCCGGCATTGATGTGTTGACGATCGGTCTCTGTCCGACCCCGCTACTCTATTTCACGCTGCATCAACCTCCGACGTTGAAAGGGCCGGTCGGCGGCGGGGTGATGGTCACTGGCAGCCACAACCCGCCGGAATATAACGGGCTCAAACTGTGTCTCGGCACCGACACGCTCTATGGCGACGCGCTGCAACAGCTGGCCGCGTGCGTCACCACGGCCGGAGGCCCGGCGCCCACGCCCGGCACGCTCGAAGGGCAGGTGAAGGAAACGGCCATGCGCTCCGCCTATCTGAACCACGTGGCGCTCGATCTGGCCGGCGACCGGTACGGCCCCGCGGCCGGACGGGGGAGCGGCCGGTTAAAGATTGTGGTCGACGCCGGCAACGGCACGGCCGGATTGGTGGCGCCGGAATTGTTGCAACGATTCGGTTGCGAGGTGATCGAGCTCTACTGCGAGCCGGACGGCCGGTTCCCGAATCATCACCCCGACCCGACGATCCCCGCCAATCTGGCCGAACTGATCCGGACGGTGAAGGCCGAGCGGGCCGATTTCGGCGTGGCCTACGACGGCGACGCCGACCGGATCGGCGTGATCGACGATCAGGGCTCGATCATCTGGGGCGATCAGCTTCTGGCGTTGTTCGCCCGGTCGGTGCTGCGGCAGAAACCCGGCTCGCTGGTGATCGCCGACGTGAAAAGCTCGCTGATCGTCGAACGGCAGGTGGTCGGGGCGGGCGGACGGTTTCTGATGTGGAAGACGGGCCATTCGCTGATCAAGGCCAAGATGAAGGAGACCAAGGCGGCGTTGGCCGGCGAGATGAGCGGGCACCTGTTTTTCGCCGACCGGTACTTTGGGTTTGACGACGCGATCTACGCGACGGCGCGCCTGGTCGAAGTGGTCCAACGGGCCAAACGGCAGGGGCTGACGCTGAGCAAGCTGATCGACTGGCCGGCCACCTGCGCCACTCCGGAGATCCGGCTGGACTGCCCCGATGACAAAAAATTCGCGCTGATCGAACGGCTCGACCGGCAGGTCAAAGCCGCCGTCGAGGCCTCGTCATTGCGATTGAAGCGGGTGGTGGCGGTGGACGGCATCCGGGCGGAGTTTGACGGCGGCTGGGGGCTGGTGCGGGCGTCCAACACCCAGCCGGTGCTCGTGGTCCGGTGCGAGGCGACCACGGACGACCGGCTGGAGGCCGTCAAGGCGGTGATGCGGGTGATGATCGAAGCGGCGGCGAAGGACGCGGGCGTGGCGGTCGGGGGGGAATGGTGAAGGGGCCCCGCGACGCATGAAGGTGCTGTTGATCGGTGCGAAGGGGCAGCTGGCCACGGCGCTGCGGCCGCGATTGGAGGCCGCCGGGCATCAGGTTGCCGGCCTGACGCATGAAGAGTGCGATCTGGCCTCGCCCGCCGCGGTGTCGCGGCAGCTTGACGCTCACACTCCGGAGGCGGTGATCAATGCGGCGGCCTATAATCAGGTCGACCGGTCCGAGACGGCGATCGAGGAGGCGTTTGCCGTCAATGGGTACGGCCCGGGCGGATTGGCGACGGCCTGCGCCGCCCGGCGGATCGCCCTGATGCATGTCAGCACCAACTACGTGTTCGACGGCCGGCGGGACCGCCCCTACGATGAAGCCGACGGACCGAATCCCCTGAGCGTCTACGGCCTGTCGAAGCTCGCCGGCGAACGGCTGGTGCAGGCTCATGCGTCCCGCTCGTTTATCGTGCGCACGACGGGCCTCTACGGACGGCACGCGGGCCGGAAGGCCGGTGAAAATTTTGTCGAGCGGATCCTGACCGCCGCCAGCAACGGCGCGCCGCTGCGCGTGGTGAATGATCAGATTGCGACGCCGACCTATACGGGCCATCTGGCGGAGGCGATGGCGCGGCTGCTGGCGACCACCGCGTACGGTCTCTATCATCTGACCAACAGCGGCGGCTGTTCCTGGTGGGAATTTACGCGGGCGATTCTCGATCGGGCCGGCGTACGCGCGGAGGTGCAGCCGGTCAGCAGCGAGGCGTTTGGCTCGGCCGCGCTCCGGCCTGCGTTTTCAGTCCTGGTGAGCCGCCGATCGGCCGGGGCCGGGCTCCCGCCGCTGCCGACGTGGCAGGAGGGGCTCGACGCCTATTTTCGCGAGCGGGGCGAGCGGCTGCATTGAACCCGCAGCCTGTGTCCATCGTGGTGATCAACTGGAACAGCGGACGGTATCTTGCCGACTGCGTGCCGTCGATTCTGGCGCAGACGCTGCCGCCGCGCGAGGTGGTGGTCGTTGACAACGCATCGACGGACGATTCCGTCGCCGTCGGGCGGCAGGCGTTCGAGGCGAACGGTCGGGGGGCTTCCTGCCGGGTGGAATGGATCATGAACGGTCACAATGCCGGTTTCAGCCGCGCGGCCAACCAGGGGATTGCGGCCTCCACTGGAGATTGGGTGCTGGTGCTGAATCCGGATGTCGTGCTGACCCCGACATTCCTTGAGGAGGCGTGGAAGGCGCTCAACGATCGTCCGGATGTCGGTTCGCTCGCGCCAAAGGTGTTGCGGTTCGATCATCGCACGATCGATACCACGGGGCAGTTCATCCGGGCCGACGGTCGGGTGCGCGAGCGGGGCTACGGCGAGGCGGATCGGGGGCGGTACGATCAGGCGGGCGAGGTCTTTTCCGTGTGCGGGGCCGCGGCGCTCTACCGGCGGGCGATGCTGGAGGACACGGCGGTCGACGGCGAATATTTCGACGAGGATTTTTTTGCGTTTTATGAAGATGCGGATCTGGGGTGGCGGGCGCGGCAACGCGGCTGGCGCTGCTGGTATCAACCGACGGCGGTGGCCTGCCACGCGCG
>JACQCE010000059.1 GCA_016201765.1 Nitrospirota bacterium | reverse complement strand
GGGAAGAGGAGCGTAAAGCCATCGGCCACGTCATCAAACAGAATGCTGTGGCCCAGCACCACGCGATGCCGGCCGGCAAACAGCGTGGCGCCCGACAGCGCAATTTTCAAATAGGCTTCGCGCAGGCCGACGGCGTTGATGCTGCCGCCCATGCCGGCCGTCCCGAACCGGCCATCGCCGGTGCCATAGCCAGGCCACACCAGCAGATTGGGGGAACGGGTGCCGCCGAAGGTGTTCGGCGCGTCGATGGTGACGACGCCCGACGTGACGCCCGCCGTCATCGTCGTGGTCAGGCGAAACCGCTGGTCGATGAATCGTTCCTTGTCGTTGCAGGAACCGGCCGGCGTACCGCAGCCGCCCTCGGATCGCGCATCGAAGAAATTATTGACGTCAAACGCACGGACGCGGTATTCGCCGGAAAACTGCAGATCGACGGCCAGGGCCTCCGGCGCAAGAGACGTGAGCAACAAGCTGGCGCAAAGGAAAACCAGCAGGGGCGCGCCGCTCCGTGCATTGGAGTGGGACGGTATGGCCGGCTTCGCTGCGGAGCGACTTAGCACAATCAGGCGGTCACGATAGCACACCGGCGCGGGGGGCGCAAGGGACGTGGTGAAACGGTAGTGGGTCAGTTTGACGGATTCAATTGTGGCAAAAATGGGGACACGTCCCAATTTCGTCACGTGCCGTGCGCAGCATGAGGAAATTGGGACGTGTCCCTATTTTTGAACCGGTTGCAGTGAAACTGACCCACTACCGGTGAAACGGAGAAAGAAGGTGGCTGGGTGGTTAGGTTGCCAGGGCATGCACTTCCCAGCCGCCTGCTTCTATCATTGACTCGCTCAAAATTTGTGTCACCGACCAATGTATGCTATAACGTTCATAGAGCCAGCCGTGCCGAACTTTCGACTTGTTGATCCGCCGCACACACAAGCCGGCGATCAGTCCCGCCGTCGCTCGTTTGATCAGTCCGGCGGGATTTCCATCTGGACATTTCTTTTACTGTTCCTGGTCGCCGGCGCGATCTATCTGACGCTGCTCTATCTCCCGCCCTGGATGGCCTACCATGCCATGTTGGACCGGATTCAGGAACAGGTGCACACGGCCGCCGTCACGTCGGATGAAGAGATCACGAATCGAATCCTGACCACGGCCAAGGAATGGGAATTGCCGGTCACCGAGGACGACATCGAGATCAGACGCTCGGACACCCAGATTTACATCGGCACACAGTGGGATGTGACCATCAATATCTTCAACGGGATGTATCAGGACGTATTGCATTATGCCCCGTCGACCGAAACGACGGTCACACCCCGACGCTGACATCAGCCGGCCGCTCGCAGGCCGTCCGTGAAGAAGTCTCCGGCCCCCTCCAGCACCGGGCCCAGTGACAGGTCGATCCGGTTCCGTTCCGTCCCGGATCGGAGCCCCAAACAAAGACGATGATAGCCGGCGGCGGCGATCATCGCGCCGTTGTCGGTGCAGTATCGAGGGGACGGCAGGTGGATCCGGCAGCCGCGGGCGCCGCCTGCCTCCTGCAGTTGCTGCCGCAACGCCCGGTTGGCGGCCACGCCGCCCGCGACCACCACATCGGCCAGCCCCTGCTCATCAGCGGCCTGCAATGCTTTCTCCACCAGCACATCGACAATGGCCGCCTGATAACTGGCCGCCAGATGGGGCAGCATCTCCGGCGTGGGCGGCCCATGGCGGTCCAGGTGGCGCGCCAGCGCGGTCTTCAACCCGCTGAAGCTGAAGTCGTAACCGGACCGCCCCGTCATTCCCCTGGGGAAGCGGATCCGCTCGGCATTGCCCCCGGCCGCCAGCCGGTCGATGACCGGCCCTCCGGGGTAGCCCAGGCCGAGCAGTTTGGCCGCCTTGTCGAATGCCTCGCCGGCCGCGTCGTCCCGCGTCCGGCCCAGCAGATGATAGGCGCCGATCGCCTCCACGCGGTAGAGATTGGTGTGGCCTCCGGACGCGATCAGGGCGATAAAGGGCGGTTCGATCTTCTGATCATCGAGGAGGATCGACAGCAGATGCCCCTCCAGATGATTGACCCCGACGAGCGGACGGTTCAACACATAGGCCAGACTTTTGCCAAACGCCACACCGATCGCCAGGGCGCCGATCAGCCCGGGACCGGCGGTGACGGCGATCCCGTCCAATTCCTCCTGGGCGATCCCGGCCTCCACGAGCGAGTCCCGCGTCAATTGGACAATCACTTCAAGATGATGCCGGGAGGCGAGTTCAGGCACCACGCCGCCGTACCGGTGGTGCAGGGCGACCTGGGAAATCAGGAGATTGGAGAGCACGACCGTGCCGTCCCGCACGACGGCGACGGCGGTTTCATCACACGAGGTTTCAATCCCAAGAATATCCATGGCTCGGATCCGGTTCAACGACCTTCAAGAGTCGCCGGTCACCACGGTTCGATTGCGGTGATGGTTGATCGCACGGATTACGACAGATTGGACAAGCGGGCCTGGACCTTCTCCGCCACGTCACGCAATTCAGGGGGCACGGCGGCCAGAAATTTTCCATACTGGATCTTGGCGTCCGCCGTCCGGCCGAGCCGTTCCAGGGCGATGGCATAATTCAGACGGGCCTCGGGATAATCCGGTTGAATCGACAATGCCGTCGTGTACTCCACAATCGCCCGGTCGCTCTTTCCCTGCTGGTCATAGAGCAGGGCCAGATTATTGTGGGCTTCGGCGTAGCCGGCGTTCAGTTTGATCGCCTCCAGATAGTGCCGTTCGGCATCGGCCTGATTCCCCGCCAGCTTTTCCGCCAGTCCGAGCCCATGATGGGCGGCCGCGGAACTCGAATCAGCCTGGGCGGCCTTTCCAAACGCCGCACGGGCCGCGGCCACGTTGCCGGCCTGGACCGCCGCCGTGCCGGTCTTGATCAATTGGTCGACTTGCGCCCGACGTTCCGCCTGGGCCCTGGAGGCCTCAGCGGAGAGGGCCGGTTTGACCGGTTGGCCGGCTGCGGGCGCCCCGGCCGGCAATCGTGGTTTGGGCACCGGAGCCGGCGGGCCGCCGCCGAGGCGGAGGAGTCGTTGCGTCACGGACGGCATGTGCCACAACACCGCGGCTGATCCGGCCAATACCAGCATCACCGCCACCGGCATCACCCAGCGGTTCCGACCCTGGCGACCGGACAGAAAGACGATCTTTTGGGGATAGGCGTTATCCAGCGCGTCATCGCCGCCCGCTTCCTGCCCCGCTTTCTTGAGGGCGTCATTAATCAAACTCATGGAATCAGGCTCATGGGGAAATCAGACGCGGCGGAACGGCCGCCATCGCGTGCAGGGGAACGGAGAGGGGGTGCGCGACGCCCACCCGAGGGTCAGACCCCGGCCAACGCTTCCTCTTCGGTGAAGGCGGGAGCGTTGTCCTTGAGCACCACCTTGACCCGTTTGAGCTCCTTGTCCTTGCCCGCCTCCTTGAAGCGTCCCTTCAACAACTCCTCGGAGAGCATGTCCTCGATGTTCCGCTGAATGCAACGGCGCATCGGCCGGGCGCCGTAGGTCGGCTGGTAGCCCTCGTCGATCAGCCACTGCTTGACATCGGGCGTCAAGTCCAGATAGAGGCCCTGCTCCGCCAGCCGCCCGTTGACCTCGCCGATGAGAATATCGACGATGCCGACCAGATGCTCCTTGGTCAGCTGATGGAAGACGACCACCTCGTCCAACCGGTTCAGAAACTCCGGGTTGAACGTCTTCTTCAATTCACCCATCACCGTGTCCTTGATCTGTTTGACCTGATCGCCGTCACGGGCGTCCCGCTGGAACCCCATCGGCGCGGCCTTGTCGAGCAGACGGGCGCCGACGTTGGACGTCATGATCAGCACGGTGTTTTTGAAATCGACCTTCCGTCCCAGGCTGTCGGTCAACACGCCATCGTCCAACACCTGGAGCAGCATGTTGAAAATCTCCGGATGCGCTTTTTCGATTTCGTCGAACAGGACGACGGAATAGGGCCGCCGGCGGACCCGCTCGGTCAACTGGCCGCCTTCTTCATAGCCGACGTAGCCCGGAGGCGCGCCCACAAGACGCGAGCTGCTGAACCGCTCCATGTACTCGGACATGTCGATCCGGATCAACGCGTCTTTATCATCAAAGAGCAGTTCGGCCAGCGCGCGGGCCAGTTCGGTTTTGCCCACGCCCGTCGGCCCCAGGAACATGAACGAGCCGATGGGGCGGCGGTCGCCCTTCAACCCGGCGCGTGAACGGCGGATCGCGCGCGACACCGCCTTGATCGCCTCCTCCTGGCCGACGATCCGGTGGTGCAGTTCGTCCTCCATCGCGAGCAGCTTTTTGGATTCCTCCTCCTCAAGCTTGTAGAGGGGGATGCCGGTCATCTTGGACACCACGTAGGCGATGTCCTCTTTCGCGATGACGGGCCGCTGTTTTTCCTGCTTCTTCTTCCACTCCTGCTTGGACTCTTCGAAGAGCTTTTTCATCCGCTCTTCCTCTTCGCGCAACTTGACCGCCTCCTCGAAATTCTGCAGACGGATGGCGAGGTCCTTTTCGCGGGACATCTTCTTCAACTCCTGCTCCATGCCCCGCAGTTCGGCCGGGAGCGAATAGGTCAGCAGCTTGGCCCGTGAGCCCGCCTCGTCGATCACGTCGACCGCCTTGTCGGGCAGGAACCGGTCGGAAATGTACCGGTCGGAGAGCTTGACCGCCTCCTCCAGCGCCTCGTCCTCGATCTTGACGCCGTGGTGTTCCTCGTACCGGTCGCGCAGTCCCATGATGATCTTGATCGCCTCGGGAATCGCCGGCGGCTGGACGTAGATCGGCTGGAAGCGGCGCTTCAGCGCGCCGTCGTGTTCGATATGTTTCCGGTATTCATCCAGCGTGGTGGCGCCGATGCACTGGATCTCGCCGCGCGAGAGCGCCGGCTTGAGCATGTTGGACGCGTCGATCGACCCTTCGGCCGCGCCGGCGCCCACCAGCGTATGCAATTCGTCGATGAAGATGATGATGTTGCCGGCGTTGATGATCTCCTTCATCACCACCTTGAGCCGTTCCTCGAACTGCCCGCGGTATTTGGTGCCCGCCACGAGCGAGCCGAGATCCAGGGAGATGACCCGCCGGTTCAGCAGATTGTCCGGCACCTCGCCCTGGACGATCCGCTGGGCCAGTCCCTCCACAATCGCGGTCTTGCCGACGCCCGACTCGCCGATGAGCGCGGGGTTGTTCTTCGTCCGGCGGCAGAGGATGTGCAGAACGCGTTCAATTTCATCGGCCCGGCCGATCACCGGATCCAGCGCGCCCTCGGACGCCAGCTGCGTCAGGTCCCGGCCGAACTCGTCCAGCGCGGGCGTGTTGCTCTTCTTTTCCTTTTCCCGGGTCGCCGATCGTTTGGAAAGGCTGATGGCCAGCTGCCGGGCGTTGAGCAGATTCGCCCCCAGGCTGCGCAGGATCTTCCCGCCCATGCCGTCTTCTTCGCGCAGCAATCCCAGCAGAAGGTGTTCGCTGCCGATGTAGTTGTGGCCGAGCAGGCGGGCCTCTTCAATCGCAAACTCGATGACTTTTTTCACGCGGGGCGTGAACGGAATTTCGCCAAACGTCATGGTCGAACTGCCGCCCGGAAGGTTCCGTTCAATTTCCAGACGGACGTGCTCCGGCGACAACCCCATTTTTTTGAGCATGGCCAGGGCGATGCCGTCGCCCTCGCGGAGAATGGCGAGAACGAGATGCTCGGTCCCAAGATAGTCGTTCTGATGGCGCTCCGCTTCTTCGCGGGCGAGAATGATGATTTTGCGGCCTCGATCGGTGAACCGTTCAAACATGCCCAACCCCCTCCCCGCCGATCATCAGAGCCACTACACAGCCACTATGGCCATCCGGCAGCCACCTCGACTGGGGCGGGTTTGGACGGCCTCTCCCGCTCAGCCGGATGCGTGACGCTGTCTTACACTAAAAATTGTAACCATGCTTCGGCGTCTTGTCAAGGAATTTGTCATGTTTTGCCGGAAGTTGTCGACGATGAGACCCCTCTGCGGGCACTGGCTGCGCCACCGTCGTCCCCCGGCCCCCGACCGGACACCCGACCGGGCAATTGACAAGGCCCCGGCCCCATGTGTAGGGTAGCGGCCAGAGACGCCGATCGACGACGATTCCCCTCCCCGCATGTTTGAAGCCGCGCTCACTTCACTCAAGGCCCGCCATCTCTACCGCACGCTCCGCACCATCGCCTCCGGCCAGAACGCCACGATCACGCTTCATGGCCGGGCCTGCCGGAACTTCGGCTCGAACAACTATCTTGGCCTCGCCGATCATCCGGAGGTGAAAGCCGCCGCCGTCGAGGCCGTGATGACCTATGGCGTCGGCGCGGGCGCCTCCCGGCTGATTACCGGCACCATGCCCCCCCACGAACAATGTGAGGCGGCGCTGGCCGCGTTCACCGGCGCCGAAGCGGCGCTGCTGCTGGGCGGCGGCTATGCCGCCAACGTCGGTCTGATTCCGGCCCTCATGGAATCAACGGGCGGACCGGACGGCGTCCTCTTCGCCGACCGGTACAACCACGCCAGCCTGGTCGACGGCTGCCGGTTGAGCCGGGCCGGGTTCAAAATCTACCGCCACAAGGACCTCGAACAACTGGATCGGTTGCTCGCCAGGACGCCGCCCCGCGCGCCCAAGCTCATCGTCACCGACGGCGTCTTCAGCATGGACGGCGACCTGGCGCCGCTGCCCGGGCTGCTGGCCCTCGCCCGCCGGTACGACGCGTTGCTGTTCGTCGATGACGCCCACGGCACGGGGGTCATGGGACACACCGGCCGGGGCACCTGCGAACATTTCGGACTGCCGCACGACGACCGGTTGATTCACATGGGCACCTTGAGCAAGGCGCTCGGCGGCTTCGGCGCGTTCGTCGCCGGCCCCGCGTCGCTCATCGCCTATGTGCAGAACCGCTGCCGGTCGTTTCTCTACACGACCGCCCCGCCCCCGGCCCTGGCGGCCGCGGCGACGGCCGCGCTGGCGATCATCGATCGCGAACCGGAGCGGCGGGCCGCGCTCTGGCGCCACCGCGCCCGCTGCGCCGAGGCGCTGAGCCGCATGGGATACGATCTGATGGGCAGCGAGACGCCGATTCTGCCCGTCCGAATCGGCGATCCGGCCACGGCGCTGGCCGTGGCGGACGGGCTGCTGGCCCGGCGCTGTTTCGCGCCGGCGATCCGGCCGCCGACCGTGCCCACTGGCACCGATCGACTGCGCCTCTCGCTGATGGCCACCCACACGACGGATGACATCGACGCGCTGATCGACGCGCTCCGCGAGGCGGGGCGGCGTCATCATCTGATCCCCTCATGACCCGGCCGCACGACCGGAGCAAGGCGGCGCGCTCCACTCGCGCGACCGATCGCAGGCCGGTGGCCCTCGTCACCGGCGCGTCGAGGGGATTGGGCCGGATTCTTGCCATCCGGCTCGGCGAAGCCGGCTACCGGGTGGCCGTCCATTATCACACGGCCGGGGCGGCATCCACACGGGTCTGCCGGACCATCCGGCGGGCCGGCGGCGATGCCCTGGCCCTGCCCGCCGATCTTCGTGATCCCCGGGCCGCCGCGCAACTCGTCTCCCGCGCCATGGCGACGTGGCGCCGCCTCGACCTGCTGGTTCACAACGCCGGCGTCACCCGGGATGGTCTGGTGCTGCGGATGGAGGACGGCGCCTGGCATGATGTCATCGCCACGCATCTGACCGGCGGTTTTTACCTGATGCAGTCGGCCGCACAGGTCATGAAACGGCAGCGGGGGGGGCACATCGTCACCATCGGCTCACTGGCCGGTCTGCTGGGACGCGCCGGCCAGGCGAACTACGCCGCGGCCAAGGCCGGCCTGATTGCGCTGACCAAGGCGGCGGCGCGGGAGTGGGCGCCGCACCACATCAGAGTCAACTGTGTGTTGCCGGGCTACCTGCCGCTGGGCATGGGGCGGCGCCTGCCGCCGCCGCAGCGAAGACGCCTGCGTGACGAGGGGTTGCTGGGCGGCGGCTCCGCGCAGGAGACAGCCGACTGGGTTGTCATGCTGGCCGCCAGCCGGCGCGCCTCAGGACAAGTGTTTAACCTGGACAGCCGGCTGGTTTGATTCAATGGGACAAGGATTCTTTATCGCCGGCACGGACACGGGCGTGGGGAAAACGATGGTGGCCGCGGCAGTGGCCGCCTGGTTGCGCGCGGCGGGCTATGACGTCGGCGTGATGAAGCCGATCCATACCGGCTGCCGTCATCCGGGAACCCGACAGCCGCCTCCGGACACCGCCCTGTTGATGCGCGCCGCCGGCGTGCGCGATCCGCTCGAGCTGGTCACGCCGTACCGTCTGCGGCAACCGCTCTCACCGTTGGCGGCGGCACGGGCTGAAGGAGGCAGGATCGACCCGCGGCGTCTCCGCGCCGCCTATCGCGCATTGGCCGACCGCCACGAGATCGTCCTGGTGGAAGGGAGCGGCGGCCTGCTGGTGCCGGTCACGGCGACCGCCACGATGGCCGATCTCATCAGGGCATGGGGCCTGATCGTCATCCTCGTCGCACGGGCCGGGCTCGGCACGCTCAACCACACGTTGCTGTCGATCGAAGCGGCCCGACGACGACGACTCACCGTCGGCGGAATTCTTCTCAATCATACGCGTCCGCCTTCAGGGAGCCGGGACCCCAGCGCCACGGGCAACGCGGCGCTTCTGCGCGAACTGACGGGTCTGCCGGTGATCGGCCCGCTGCCGTATGTGGCGGGACTGCAACGCCGGGATGCCCGCGCCTGGCGGCGCTGGCTTACCGCGACTCGAGGCGGGAGGGCTCGTCCTGCGGGGAGGGACTCTGTGCGGCGGCTCCTCGATCGGTGCGGACTCGCTCCTCCAGCACGGCGATGAAGGCTTCGACCACCCGCGGATCGAACTGCGTGCCGGCGCACCGCCGCAACTCGGCGATCGCCTTGGCCAGCTCCATCGCCTTGCGGTAGGGCCGGTCAGACGTCATGGCGTCAAACGTGTCGAGGACGGCGACGATCCTCGCCCCGAGCGGGATCTTGTCGCCGGCCAACCCGGACGGATAGCCCTTCCCATCGTACCGTTCCTGATGATGGTAGACGAGCGGGACGACCGGTTCGAGAAATTCCACGCCCTTGATGATGTCGGCGCCCAGCGACGGATGCGACTGCATCATCCGGTACTCGTCCTCCGTCAGCCGGCCCTCTTTCGCCAGAATCGATTCGTGGATGCCGATCTTCCCGACGTCGTGCAGAAACGCGGCGTAGCGCAGCGCCTTTTTCTCTCCGTCGGCCAGCTCCAGCTTCTCGGCGATCGCCATGGCGTATTCCACCGTCCGGTCGCAATGGCCCCGCGTGTACTGGTCCTTGGCCTCGATCGCCTGCGCCAGCGCCTTCATCGCTTCGAAGTGCGTCCGCTGCAGGTCCTCGAACAGGCGGATGTTCTCAATCGCGATCGCCGCCTGGCCGCAGAGAATGGAGAGCAATTCGATATCAACCTGGTTATAGGAAGGCCGGCCGTCCCCCTTGTAGAGTACGAGCCCTCCGACGACGGCGCCCTTGGTCACCAGGGGCATGCACAGGATCGACGAGAGGCGCGCCTCCTGCAGTTCGGCCCGCACCAACGGGCCGCTTGGCATGACGGGCGTCAGCATCAGCAAATCTTTTTCCGTCTTCAACCAGTGGGTGATATACTCGTTCACGGCCGGCGGCGACACCTGCGCGATGCCTTCCTCCCGTTTCACCGCAAAATGACCCGGTCCCTCCTTCAAGAGAAAGCGGACGCCGTCCGAGTGGGTTTCGCTGGCGGCGATCGTCGCCAGATGATCCACGAGCTTGCCCATGTTCAGCTCGCCGAGCAACTGGCGGCTGACCTCGAAGAGGGGCATCAACAGACGGTAGCGCATGTTTTCGTGACGCAGGCGGGTTTTGGTCAGGGCGTCCTCGACGGCTGACGCCATCTCCGCCCCGCTGAACGGCTTCATGACGAATCCCTGCACGCCCAGTTTCAAACACTCGACGGCCCGCTCCATGGTCCCCTGGCCGGTCATGACGATGGCGGGCAGTTCGCGTTGGTGCTCGCGGATCTGCCAGATCAACTGCAGACCGTCCATCTCCGGCATGACCAGATCCGTCACCAACAGGTCGAGCTGGGCGGTCCTGGCCAGTTCCACCGCGTCACGCGCCCACGTGACGGTTTTGACCCGGTATCCCCTGGCCTGCAGAATTTCGGCGCACAACCGCTGGATATGCGGCTCGTCATCAATGACCAGAATCTGCTCCCCCGCCATTCACCAACCCCCATTTACTTCGAACGAATGTGAGAAGTAACGTCCGATTTTAGTACCCCAAACCCCGAACGAACGTGAGGGGTCATGTCCGATGTTCGTACCTTTACCCCAACGAAATGAACGATACTATCCGATGTGAGTACCCTGAAACAAAAAATCCCGCCTGGAGCCTCCGACCGCAAGGCCACCGGCAGGATCATACACTCCCCCGATGCGCATTTCCCTTCGCGCCACTACCCCACCCGGCTGACGCACCACCCGTATTCCGGTCTACGCCGATGTGATGCGGAGACCGGCATAATAGCAGCAGTTCTGATCATCCAGATTGTTGATGAAGGAGCGTTCCTGCCCGTCGGTGAACATGACCCGCGCAAGACACAGCCCCCCATTCAGGGAGGAGGTTCGCTCCTCCACGACGACGCCCTTGCCCCACTGGGGATAGCGACGGTGATTCACCTCATCGCCCAGCCGCAGATAAATCCGGCCGTCCAGCCGGCGTCCCGCCACGGTCTCCCGCTCACCGGAGGCCGGCTGAGCGATCAATTGACGCGATCGTTTCAACATGACGGGCTAACGGTATCGTGAATGTCGCGGCTTGTCAAGCCCTTTCATCGACGGTGGCGCGGGCTTGCGCGATCGAGCGATGAAATGCCGCGACGGCCGCGCTCACATCGGCCGCACCGCAGAGGGCCGAGATGACGGCCGCGCCGGCGGCGCCGGCGCGGATGACTTCCCCGACGTTCCCGGGCGTGATCCCCCCGATGGCCACCAGCGGGACGCCGGTCAGGGCGAGAACCCGGCGGATCGCGTCGCACCCAATGGGCGGGCGGACCGCCTTGGTCGTCGTGGCAAAGATCGGCCCGACGGCGATGTAATCGGCCCCCTCGTCGATCGCGCGACGGGCCTCGTCGATGGTGTGCGTCGACACGCCGATCACGCGGCCGGCGCCCAGCCAGCGACGGGCAACGGGCAGGGGCAGATCCTCCTGGCCGAGATGCAGGCCATCCGCCTCGACGGCCGCCGCCAGGTCGAGTTCGTCATTGATGATCAGGGCGGCGCCCGCCTCGCGGGTCAGCGCGCGGAGCCGTAGAGCCTCGTCGTAGCGGGCGCGGCGGGTCAGCGCTTTCTCACGATACTGGACCCATCGCACGCCGGCCGCCGTGGCGGCGCGCACCACGTCGAGCAGGGGGCGGCCGGCGCAGGCCTGCCGATCGGCAATCAAATACAGCGGAGGCACCGCGGTCATGAAACCCGGCCTACTCCCCGGCGATAAATTTTTCGAGGAAATTTGTGGAATAGCGGCCCTTGAGAAAGGCCGGATCCTTCAGAATGCGCCGGTGCAGGGGAATATTGGTTTTGATCCCTTCGATCCAGCATTCCTCGAGCGCCCGCTGCATCCTGGCAATCGCCTCCTCACGCGTGTCACCGAAGGCGATAATCTTCGACACGAGCGAATCGTAATGCGGCGGCACCACGCAGCCGGGGTAGAGCGCCGAGTCGACGCGGATGCCGGGGCCGCCCGGCGCCACATAGTCGGTCACGGTGCCCGGCGACGGCGTGAACGTCTCCGGACATTCGGCGTTGATCCGGCACTCGATCGCGCACCCCCGCAGGCGGATGTCATGCTGCCGGTAACTGAGCGGCCGCCCCGACGCGATGAGGATCTGCTCCTTGACCAGATCGATCCCCGTGACCACCTCCGTCACGGGATGCTCGACCTGGATGCGCGTATTCATCTCGAGAAAATAAAAATTCGATTGCTTGTCGAGGAGAAACTCCACGGTGCCGGCATTCACGTAGCCCACCGCGCGGGCCGCCTCGGTCGCCACGCGGCTCAACTCCCGACGGACGGGCTCTTCGATGACCGGCGAGGGCGATTCCTCCAGCAGCTTCTGGTGGCGGCGCTGGATGGAGCAATCCCGCTCGCCGAAGGTCACCACCCGGCCCTTGTCGTCGCCCATCACCTGGATCTCGATGTGACGCGGTTCGATGTAATATTTTTCCACATAGACGCTGTCGTCGCCGAACGCGGCTTTCGCCTCGGCCTGCGCCGATTGGAACGATTTGGTCAGCTCATCCTCCCGGTTGACGACCCGGAGGCCGCGGCCGCCGCCGCCCGCCGCCGCCTTGATCATCACCGGGTAGCCCAGTGTCGCGGCGATCCGCACCGCCTCCTGTTCGCTGGAGACCACGCCCTCGCTGCCGGCGACGACCGGAATCGACTTTTTCCGCATCACCTCGCGGGCCTTGGCCTTGTCGCCCATCATCGCAATATGCTCGGCGCGAGGTCCGATGAACCGCAGCCCGACCGATTCGCAGACCTCGGCGAAGTGCGGGTTTTCCGCCAGAAACCCGTAGCCGGGATGGATCGCGTCGGCGCCGGTGATTTCGGCGGCGCTCAGAATGTTGGGGATGTTCCGGTAGCTCAGTGCATTGTCGGCCGGCCCCACGCAAACGCGCTCGTCGGCCACCCGCACGTGCAATGCCCGCGCGTCGATCTCGGAATAAATGGCCACCGTGCGGATGCCCAGTTCCTTGCAGGCGCGGATCACCCGCAGGGCGATTTCTCCCCGATTGGCGACCAGGATTTTATTGAACATGGCCATGGAAAATGCTCGGCGGCCCGCAGGGGGCGTCAGGCCGGCGCCGGATCGATCCGGAAGAGGGGCTGGCCGTATTCCACCGGCCGGGCGTTTTCGACCAGCACCTCCAAAATTTTTCCGTCGCTCTCCGACTCGATCTCGTTCATCAATTTCATCGCTTCCACGATGCAGAGGATCTGGCCCTTCTTCACGACATCGCCCACCTCGACGTAATTCGGCCCGTCCGGTGAGGCGCTGCGATAGAAGGTGCCCACGATGGGAGATTGAACGAGCACACCGCGCTCCGGTTCAGCCGGGGCCGCAGCCGGTTCGGCAGCCGGTTTTGCCGCCGTCACATCCAGAGCGCTCCGTTCGGCCAGGACAGAAACGACCGGTTCCTCCCCCGCCGCGCGACCGCTCCTGATGCGCACCCTGACGCCCGAACGCTCAACCTCCAGCTCCGAGACGCCCATCTGGCGCATGAGCTCCATCAATTCTTTGATCTCTTTCAGATTCATGCGCTCTTCATCCGCTCCACGTATTCTCCCGAGCGCGTATCGATCTTGAGCAGATCGCCGACGTTGATGTGAAACGGGACCTTGATCACGGCGCCGGTTTCCATCGTCGCCGGCTTCGTGCCGCCCGTGGCCGTGTCGCCCCGCCCGCCGGGGTCGGTGTCGCTCACCACCAGCTCCACAAAGTTCGGCAGTGTCACGCCAATGGGCTTGCCCTTGTAGAACATCACCACCGCTTCCATATGCTCCTTGAGAAATTTCCGGCTGTCACCCAGTTGCCGGGCCGTCAATGACAGCTGATCATAGCTCTGGCTGTCCATAAAATGAAAATCTTCCCCTTGCTGGTAGAGAAATTGCAGCCGCCGTTCCTCGATATCCGGCTCGTCGAACTTTTCGACGACCCGATGGGTGCGCTCGAGCTGATTGCCCGTCCGAAGATTTCTGAACTTGGTGCGTACGAACGCCCCGCCCTTGGCCGGCTTCACATGCACCGCATCGACGATCAGATACGGCTCGCCGTCGATCTCCACCTTCATCCCCGCCCGGAATTCACCCGCCCCGATCATGCCGATCCACTCCTCCCATGAGTTCACACGCTGCCATCATCATGTCTGCGACGGTTTACCGACGGCGCCGCCGGGTCGCAGCCGGGCGGGCTCTCCGCTGCGGCCGGGCCGATGGAGCCGAACGTCGCCGCGCCACGGCGCGGGCCGCCTCCAGTCCCAACAGATAGCTGTCGACGCCGAAGCCGCTGATCTGCCCCACGGCCACCTCGGCGATGAAGGACTGGCGGCGAAACGGCTCCCGGGCCGCCGGGTTGCTCAAATGCACTTCGATCGCGGGGACCGCCACGGCCGCAATCGCATCCCGCAGCGCCACACTGGTATGGGTATAGGCCGCCGGATTGATTACCAGGACATCATACCGTGAGGCGGCATGCTGAATCCAATCAACCAGTTCGCCCTCGCTGTTGGATTGGCGGATCGTGACCGCCGTCCCCGTCCGGCGGGCCCACTCCCGGATAAGCCGGTCGATGGCGGCCAGCGACGTGCGGCCGTAGATTTCGGGTTCCCGGCTTCCCAACAGATTCAGATTGGGGCCGTGCAGGACAAGGAGCCGGATCATCGCTGAGTCATGACGCCCGACGGCGTCGCTGTTGCTGAATATGGAGCAGCCACGATTGCAGCTTGTTGAGTTTGCGGGTATTCGGATTTGTTGCAGGCGGTTTTGTCACCGCCGCCTGGGGAGGTTGTCCCACCTGGAGAAGCTCCGCGGCAAAGTCGTCATCTGCAGCGGCCGGAGCCGCCGACGGGGCGGATGCCGCCGGGCCTTCCGCTTCGACGGGTGTTGCATCGGTTCCGGCGGCCGTTCCCGCCTCTCCTTGCGAGAGGGCAACGGCCATGTTGTGCGCCTGCCGATAGGTTTCGTTGTTCGGCTCGCGCCGGAGCAGTTCATCGTAGACCCGGACGGCCTGGGCGTAATGGCCCTGACGCATGTAGAGCTGGGCCAGCGTCGGCGACACCAGTTCTTCGGGAGCGTCGTCCTGATCCCGTTCCTGCGTCGGCGCGGCCGGGGTCGGCGCTTCGGAGGGAGGCGGCTGCGCGGGGGAGGTCGATGCCAAGGCGTCTGAAGGTCGTTCGACCTCAAACGGCGCATCGGCAACCGGGATGCTGGCCACGTTTTTCCTCGAATCGGCCGCGGTCAATTCATCCAGCAACTTTCGGACCTCGGCATCTTTCGGATTGGAGACCAGGAGCATCTCGCAGCATTTTTTCGCCTGCTCCCGCTCCCCCTCCATCCGATAAATGGTCGCCATTTTTTTCAGCGCCAACAGATTGTCCGGGCTGGCTTTCAGGACCTGCTCAAACTCGACCTTGGCCTCTTTGAACTTGTGCTGATCAGCATAGATCCGGCCCAGGGTGACGCGGGCGCTGAAAAACTGCGGGTGCCTCTTCAGCCCGTCGACCAGCACCTGGATGGCCTCCTCAAGCAAGCCGGCCTTCACATATTCCTCGGCGAGCGGGACAAACAGGCGCGACGCCGGGTCCTTCCGCAGTTTTTCGCTCAACTCCGCGATCTTGGGCAACAGTTCAGGCATCGGGTCGTGCTCCCCGCATATTCCTTGAGGCCATCATAGCAAAACCTCGTGATATGTCAAGCCTTTTGGCGCAACGCCACCACCGCATCCAGCAGCCGGCCGGCGGCCACGGTTTTGGGCAGAAGCCCCAGTTCCCTCACCCCACCGGTCCGGTCCAGCAGGGTCAGGGCGATCTCCTCCATGTCAAATCCAAGCGACGGCCCCACCAGATTGGCGGCGATCAGGTCCAGCTGTTTGCTCCGGAGCTTGCGCGTGGCGCGCGGAACCAATTCCTCCGTCTCCGCCGCAAACCCGACCATCAACTGACGCGGTCGGTCGGGACGCAGTTGCGCCAGGAGATCGGGCACCGCCTCCAGTTCAACCCGCAGGCCTTCCGACCGCCGTGCGATTTTCCGCGTCTCAGCGGCCTTGGGCCGATAATCGGCGACGGCCGCGGCCATGATCAGGATCGTGCTGTCAGGAAATCGTTTATCGAGCGCCGCCGCCATGTCGGCCGCCGTCTCGATGGTGACGACCTCAACCCCGAAGGGGAGCGGCAATGCGGTCGGTCCGCTGATCAACGTTACGTGTGCGCCCCGCCGGGCGGCCGTCCGGGCGATGGCGTACCCCATCTTCCCGGAGGAACGGTTGGAGAGAAAGCGCACGGGGTCGAGCGGCTCGCGCGTCGGGCCGGCCGTCACCAGCACCCGTTCGCCGGCCAGGGCCGTCCGCGAGACCAGACACTCGGCCGCGGCGGCGATCATCGCCTCCGGATCGGCCAATCGTCCCATCCCGACCAGCCCCGACGCCAGCGGTCCGGCCTCGGGCCCCACAATGTCGATGCCCGCCTCCCGCAACTGCCGGAGCTGTCCGCGGGTGACGGGATGATCCCACATGACCGCATCCATCGCAGGCGCCAGCAACACCGGGCCGCGCGCGGCCAGAAACAGCGTGGAGAGCAGGTCATCCGCCAGCCCGGAGGCCGCCTTGCCGATGAAATTGGCCGTGGCCGGGGCGATCAGAAACAGATCGGCCTCCTCGACCAGCGTCAAATGGAGGATTTCTTCCCGGGGGTCGAACAACTGGGTGTAGACGGGACGCCGGGAAATCGTCTGCAACGTCAGGGGGGTGACGAACCGGGCGGCGGCTTCCGTCATGACGACGGTCACCGTGGCGCCCCGATCCTGAAGCCGCCGGACCAGTTCGGGACATTTGTAGGCCGCAATGCTTCCCGTCACGCCGAGAAGTATGCGCTTGCCGTGCAGCTCACCCACCGCGTCCCCGCTCGTTGGAGTGTGGTGGGGATGGTCTTGGGGAAAGTTCTGGGGGCGCCGGCGCGGCGTGATTATTCCTCCGTCCCGCCGACCCGACCCTCTTCACGGGACGGCGCCTCCTTGGCCAGTCCCTCTTCCACATAGACCGACAGATCCCGCTTGATCTCCTCGCTCAAGGCGGCGTGGCGGGCTTCGAGCGCCTTGGCCGCCATCGCCTCCTCTCTGATCCGCTTGGCCTCCTTCTGCGCCACGCGGGCTTCCTTGCCCGTCAGAAATTCCAGCATGCCGCCGTAAAACTCCTGCAGGGCGATGGTCGTCGGCTTGATGTATCTGGTTTCAACCGAGGGCCTGGCGCCCTCCGCCAGTTGCCGGGCGCGTTGCGACGCCACGGCCACGACCCGATAGCGGCTGTCCACGCCCGTAGGCAGCTTTCCTTCATACGGCAATGCAATCAAATCCATGGTCACCCCTCCCCCACCGCAGATTCCGGTTTCGCTTTGATGAACGTTTCTTCGATCCAGCCCAGATTCATCCGTTTCATTTTCCGGCGCTCGGCCCGGACGATCGCCTCCAGCTCCACGAGCGCCTCCTCCACCTGATCGTTCACCACCAGATAATAATACTCCCGGTAGCTCCAGACCTCCTCGCGCGCCTTCCGCAGGCGGCGGGCCACTTCTTCGGGCGGATCAGACCGCCGCTCCAGCAACCGGGCCTTCAACGCCTCCAGCGAAGGGGGCAGAATGTAGATGAACACCCCGTCCAGCCCCTTCTTTTTGAGATGGATCGCCCCCTGGCAGTCGATGTTGAGCAGGACGTCGTGCCCCTGGTTGACGAAATCCATGACGCGATCCCGCCCCGTCCCGTACCGGTGGCCGTGCACCTCCGCCCACTCGAGAAAACCGTTTTTCTCCACCATCTCGGTGAATTTGTCATCCGTCACGAAAAAGTAATCGACGCCGTGCGCTTCGCCGGGGCGGGGCGCCCGGGTCGTAAAGGAAATCGATCGGGAGAGATTCGGCACCCGTCTGCTCAATTCCGCGCAGAGGGTCGTCTTGCCCGCGCCGGACGGGGCCGAGACCACAAAAATGATGCCTTTCTGGTAATCGTTCATGACAGCGCCCTGACCCCCGCCGTATGCGACACCGGCTCCACCGCGTTGAACTCCCCGGACGCGCACCGTTGGGCCAGGGTCTCCGCCTGCAGCGCCGAGAGCACCACGTGGCCGCTGTCCATCACGACAATGGCCCGGGTTTTCCGCCCCTGCGACGCGTCCACCAGCCGCCCCGCTTCCTTGGCCTCATCCTTGAGACGCCGGACGGGCGCCGAATCGGTCGCCACAATCGCAATGACCCGGCCGGCCGACACCACGTTGCCGAAACCGACATTCAAGAGTTTCATCCCGCCACCACCCCCGGTCTTGCGCCCCCAAAACCCTTATTCCACATTTTGCACCTGTTCGCGAATTTTCTCAAGCTCCCCCTTCAACCCCACCACCTCCGACGTGATCATCGCGTCGTTCGCCTTCGACCCGAGCGTGTTGACCTCCCGGTTCATTTCCTGGAGCAGAAAATCGAGCGTTCGTCCGATCGGCTCCTTGCCGCGAAGATGCGCCCGAAATTGTGCGACGTGGCTGGCCAACCGCACCAATTCTTCGCTCACATCGCATCGCTCCGCATAGAGCGCCACCTCCTGGGCCAGCCGCTCCGGCGCGATCGCCCCGCCGGCCAGTTCGGCCGCGCGCGCGGCCAGCCGGCGATGATACGATTCGATGACGGAGGGCAGCCGCCGCCGCACCCGCTCGACCGCCCCCTCGATCACCGTCAGCCTCTGTTCCAGATCGGCCGCCAGCGCCTTCCCTTCGGCCCGCCGCATCGCCTCCACCTGCCGGGCCGCCTGCCGCAGCAATTGGGTCACCATCCGGCCGGCCGCCGGGGGCAATGACGGCGCCTCGCTGATCGTCAACAATTCCCGCACACCCGCCAGATGGCCGATCTCCAATTCACCGCGCAACCCGTACTGCCGCTGCAGCCCGCGCAACTGCTTGATATAGCTGCGGGCTAAACGGCCGTCCACCACCAACTCCCGCTCGACGCCCCCCCGGCCGTTCAGGCTGACGGACAGATCGACGCGCCCGCGGGCGAATAACGCGGTCAGCGATTCCTTCACCGCCGGCTCCAGATGCGCGAGCGATCTGGGCAGCTTGATATTCAGCTCGGAAAAGCGGTGGTTGACGGTGCGCAACTCCACCGCCATTTCGATGCCCTGCCCGCGCCGCTCGGCCCGGCCATATCCGGTCATGCTCCGAACCATACCGCCTCATTCATCGGTCATCCGATCACTGCGCGATCACGACATCTGCGGAGCTGCTTACTATACCGAACGCCTTGATTGACTGTCAATTTTACCTTTTGCCCCTTTTCCCTTGTCCGGCCGCGCACGTCCGATGCCACGGGCAGACGTTCCTCAATCCGCACTCTGCGCAGCGGGGCTTGCGGGCCAGGCAGACATACCGACCGTGCAGAAGCAGTTGTTGGGAACGTCGAGTCCACTCACCCGGGGGGAAGCGGCCGGCCAGCTCCCGCTCGATTCGAGCGGGGTCATTCGACCGGCTCAACCCCAATCGCCGGCTGACCCGGCGCACGTGCGTGTCGACAATCACCGCCGGCCGGCCGAACGCATTGCCCAGAATGACATTGGCCGTCTTCCGGCCGATGCCGGGCAATTGGAGCAGCGCGTCCATCGAATCAGGGAGGCGGCCGCCATGCTCGCTCACCACCCGCCGGGCGCACCCGATCAGATGGCGGCTTTTGGCGCGGAAGAACCCGGTCGGCCGGATGAGCGCCTCCAACTCCAGCGGGTCAGCCGCCGCCATCGCCTCCGGCCCGGGATATCGGGCAAACAGGGCCGGGGTCACCTGGTTGACCCGCGCGTCGGTGCACTGGGCCGACAGAATCGTCGCCACGGCCAACTGCCATGGCGCGGCATAACGTAATTCCGGCTCCGATTGCGGCACCCGCTGATCCAGCCACGCCGTCACGGCTTCAAGCGGCGCGGATCGCACGGGCATCGGACGGCGATCAGTTCGAGACCTTTGGGTGGTGCGGGTTTGTCTATTCACGGTCGTGGCCACGCGCCATTTTAGCAATGGTCACAGAGGCGGTCAATACAACCTCAAGATAGAACGGGTGGCTAGGTGGTATGGTGGCTGGGAAGTTCGCACTCACTGGATCTTCCCAGCTACCCAGCCACCATACTACCCAGCAACCTTCTTCCTCCATTTACCGCCTCTTGACAGCACCCCTACCACCGGCTACTATCGCCGCGATGCCGGTGCAGTCGTCATTGTTCGAAACCGCTCCCGACCCGGCCGGCGCATCGTCAACGCCGCCAACGGACGCCCGTCTGGTTGCGGCCCGTCTCCACGGCCTGCTGCACGAATTACGCCTGCTCAATGAAGAGTTCCCCGTCATTGTGGAAGGGCGGCATGACGTCGATGCGCTGCGCCGGCTGGGGTTGAAGGGCGCCATTCTGACATTACATTGCGGCCGGACGGTGGCGGCGTTCGCCGAACAACTCACCCGCCGGTTTCCGGCCGTGATCCTGCTGCTCGACTGGGACCGGCGTGGGCGTCAACTGCACACACAACTCACCCGGCAATTGGAGACGGACTGGGAGGAGTACCACTACATCCGGCAGGAATTGATCACACTGTGCAAATCCACGATCTCCGCCGTTGAAGAGTTGCCGGCTCTTCTGGCCGCCTCCGCACGGCCGACCGAGCCGGCGTCCCCGCGCAAGACAACAACCGGTCGCCAGCCCACCCCGTGAAATACCTCTTCTACTTTCTGGTCGGCGGCGGGGTGGTGACGGCGGTGACCTATGTCGGCGGCAGCGGCCGGTCTCTGTTGTCCGCCTTCATCGCCACCTTTCCCGCAATCACGCTCGTCTCGGTCATTTTTATCCATCTGGAAGCGGGCACCCAGCCCACGACCGACTATGTCCGCGGCCTGATGATTTTCGCCCCCGCCTGGTTCAGCTATCTGATCGCCCTCTCTCTCTTGCTCCCGCGGTTCAGCTTCTGGGGCGCGATCGGCGGCTCGGTGGCCGTGTTTTTGTGCGGCGTCGTCCTGACGCGGCTCGTCCTGAAACTGTTTTAACCGCCGATTCCCTTCCGCACGCCGTGATCTACCCTCCTGAGGTCATGTTATAATGAACGCCTTTACCAATCACTCGACCCAGTTCTCTTCTCTATGACGGCTGAATCGTTAAGCATCCGGGGCGCCCGGGAGCATAATCTCAAAAACATCACGGTTGAGATCCCACACGACCGGGTGACGGCCATTACCGGCCTGAGCGGCTCGGGCAAATCCTCGCTGGCGTTCGACACCATCTTCGCCGAAGGCCAGTGGCGCTATATCGAATCGCTCTCGACCTACGCGCGGCTGTTTCTGGAAAAGGTGGACCGGCCCGACGTCGAGCAGATCGCCCGGATCCGCCCCGCGATCGCCATCGAGCAGAAGAATCCCGTCCGCAGCGCCCGCTCCACCGTCGGGACCAGCACGGAGCTGTACGATTACCTCCGGCTGCTCTTCGCCAAAATCGGCCTGTTGCATTGTCCGACCTGCCGCGCGCCGGTCCGGGCCGAATCGCCGTCGACCATCGCCGCGCGCCTGCTGGCCGACCATGCCGGCCGGCCCGCGCTGGTGCTCTTCCCCGCCTCCGTCCCCCGCGAACCGGCGCCGTGGTTGCACGAACTGGTCCAGCGGGGCTTCTCCCGGTTGCGCGTCAACACCGGAACCGAGAATGACGTGATGGCGATCGATGCGACGACCGATCCGGCGCCATTGGCCGGCGCCTCGGTCGCCGTTGTGGTCGACCGGCTCCGGCTCGAGCCGGATGAGCAGAGCCGGCTCGCGGAATCGCTCACCACCGCCTTCCGGGAGGGTGACGGACAGGCCGAGATCGACCTGCCCGGTCTGGAACGGATCCGCCTCACCCAGGCCTACGCCTGCGCGCAATGCGGGACCAGCTACCAGCGGCCGCAGCCGCTGCTCTTTTCGTTCAATCATCCGCTCGGCGCCTGCCCGGACTGCAAGGGCTTCGGCCACCTGTTGGAGTATGACGAGCAACTCGTGGTGCCCAATCCCCGGCTGACGCTCGCGCAGGGCGCGGTCGATCCGTGGACCAAACCCTCCCACCGCTGGTGGCACCGGCAGCTCATGAAACAGGGCGAGGCGGCGGGGATCCGGCTCAACCAACCCTATCAATCGCTCACGAAAAAAGAGAAAACCACCCTGTGGAAGGGCGCCAAGGGGATCGAGAGCATCAACGATTTCTTCACCTACCTCGAAGGCAAGCGATACAAACTCCATGTCCGGGTCTTTTTGAGCCGGTACCGGTCGCCAACCCTCTGCCCCCGCTGCGGGGGCGCCCGGCTGATCCCGCTTGCCCAGGCGGTCACCGTGCACGACCGGTCGATTACGCAGCTATCGTCGCTCAGCATCGATCATCTGGCCGCTTGGTTCGACCAGGCCCCCTTCACCGAGCATGAACAGGCCATCGCCAAGGAGATTCTCCGGCAGATCCGGGCCAAGTTGAGCTTTCTGCGGCGCGTCGGCCTCGGCTATCTTGCACTCGGACGGCAGACGCGGACGCTCTCCGGCGGCGAGGCGCAGCGGATCAGCCTCGCCAACCAGCTCGGCGCGCAACTGACCGGCACGCTCTACGTGCTCGACGAACCCAGTATTGGATTGCATCCCAGGGATACCGGCCGGCTGGCCGCCATCGTGCGCGACCTGGCCGCCGCCGGCAACACGGCGATTCTCGTCGAGCATGACGCCGCGCTCATCCGCTCGGCCGATCATGTGATCGAGCTGGGGCCGGGCAGCGGCGCGCAGGGCGGCGAGATCGTCTTCGCCGGCCCGATCGATGCATTTCTGGCCGGCGACACGCTCACAGCCCGCTATCTTTCCAAACAGACCGAAATCCCCATGCCCGCGGAACGGCGAAAAGGGAACAGCCACACCTTGTTGCTGCAGGGCGCGCGCGAGCACAACCTCAAAGCGGTCGACCTGGCGATCCCGCTCGGCACGTTCACCTGCGTGACCGGCGTCTCCGGCTCGGGCAAAAGCACGCTGTTGCATGACACGCTCTACCCGGCGCTCGCCCGCTATTTCCGGCTCAGCTTCGAGGCGATGGGACGGTTCGAACGGATCACCGGCATGGAACAGCTCAGGGGCGTGCGATTGATCGATCAGGAGCCGATCGGGCGCACCCCCCGTTCCAACCCCGTCACCTATATGAAGTTGTTCGGGCCGATCCGCGACCGGTTTGCCGCCCAGCCGGACGCCAAAACCCGGGGCCTGTCGGCCCGCCACTTTTCGTTCAACGTGCCCGGCGGACGGTGCGAGCGGTGCGAAGGCAACGGCTATGAAAAACTGGAGATGTTGTTCTTCGAAGACCTCTACGTCCATTGCGAGGAATGCGGCGGCGCGCGGTACCGGCCCGAAGTGTTGAAGATCACCCACAAGGGACTGCACATCGGCCAGGTCCTGGAGCTGACCGTCGATCAGGCATTGACCCATTTTGCCGACGTGCCGGAGCTCACCCGGACGTTGCGGCTGCTCTCGGATGTGGGCCTGGGCTATATCCGGCTGGGGCAGCCGGCAACGACACTCTCCGGCGGCGAGGCGCAGCGGCTGAAAATTTGCGCCGAACTCGACCGGCCCGACGCACGCGACTGGCTCTTCCTCTTGGACGAACCGACGACCGGTCTGCATGCGGAGGATATCCGGAAACTGCTGACCGTCCTCCAACGCCTGGTCGACGCGGGCCACACGGTCGTCGTCATCGAACATAATCTCGACGTCATCAAATGCGCCGACTGGGTGATTGATCTGGGGCCCGAGGGCGGCGACCAGGGCGGCGAGATCATCGCCGAGGGCACGCCGGAAGCAATTGCGAACAACCCGCGCTCATATACCGGCCAATACTTAAAACCGTTGCTCCACCCCTGAGCACCAGCTTACTGCTTCAGCTTCTTCACCTTTCGAAGAACTTTGAGATCTTCGCGATCCTTGACCCGTCCGGCGGCTTTCTTCATCTGAATCAAGTCGTCAAGCGAAGCAAAATAGACCGGAACTCCCTCGATCTGGCCGGTGACTTTGTTGGCCCAGACGTGGTCAAACGAGACCCCCTTCACAAAAGGATGGAGATCGGTTTCAATCGTATATTGACGAATGAGCACCTTCTTGGTCAGCAAATCATTCGCCGAGATCTCGTGCGTGTCGTATCCAAACGCGCCGAGGGCCTGGAGCGTTCTCTTGGCATTCTCAGGCGTGGGGCGGATAAATAGATCGATATCAAGGGTCGCGCGGGCATAGCCATGGATTGGAAACGCCACGGCGCCGACAATCACATACTCGACGCTATGTTCGTTTAGTAACCTGAGCAGTTCGGCTCGCTTCATCCCGTTCCCGTGTGGTGGTAAGGTACTGCGAGGCCTCCTCCATCATGTGAAACCGCTGCTCGAAGGTGAGCGAGAGTTGATAGCGGAGTTCAAACTCCAACTCCTTTTCTTCATCATCCCGGTCCAGCTTCAGCACCGCCATGCCACATTCCTCCCCTCATCCCAAAAACTTACGATTGTACCAACTCAAGAATCCGCTTGAGTTCCACACCGCCGCGCTTTAGATAATTCTGCCATCGGCGCTCAATCTTTGCCTTGAATCTGGGGTCACGCTCCAACAAGGAACCCTCCAATCATCTTTTCCCTGTTAGTTTACTCGCCCTCCCCCTCAGATTCAAGAATTTAAGACGTGTCCCTAACATGGGCCGGAAGGCGGCGCACAGGGCGGCGGAATCATCGCCGAAGGCACCCGGAAACCGTCGCGCAGAATCCGCGATCCTACACCGGGACAGTATTTGAAATTTCTACTTTAGGCTTTTCCTCCCACGGCACTTCACTCCAAGATCACAAATTGTCAACCGAACTATCGTGGCGGTACTGATAAAGTTTGCCGATCTATGCTTTAGTAGGGTTTGGTCGGTCGGAGGGCAATGAGATGGTTTCTGGCTGCGCTTGTTGTTCTTTCTGTTCCTCTTTTTTCCGTTGGGCCTCTTCTAAGGAATTTAACCTGCCAATCGTATCATGGAAATGAGAGACATCACGGGCGATCGAAAGTCCTGGAAGTGTATCGCCGGTAGCCCGGTTGCTAATATAGGCAGAGAGCGTTCCGATAATTTGGACTCCATCAGCGTCAGTCGAGTGAACAACGGGGCCACCACTGACTCCATTAATAGCGACCCCATCAAGGAGATAAGCATGCTGCCGTTCCTGCCTCGCGCTAACAATTCCGGAAAAGAAACAAAGAGTATGCTGAGCAATAGCAGGATAGCCGAGCCATCCGATCTCTGTTCCAATGGGGAGAATAGTGCTAGACGGGAGGAGTGGTATAAGCATTTGTGGAAGATTAAACTCCTTTATTTGCGCCAACCACACAAGGATAATAGCTGAATCTGTTTCGTAATTTGGGATAATAATTCGTTCACCTTCTTTTAGAAAGGCAACTTGTGACGAAGGATGATGATGCAATCTAATTGGCTGTTGCCAAGTATCGGCATTAGCGACAACATGCAGAGCTGTTGCTATTCCACAAAAAGTTCTGTCGTTATTATAAAGACACAAAAACCCGGTACCATGTCCATCCGGAGTTTCTATCTTCACAACATATGGGGTAACTTTATTTACAACTGAGTTCCACTGCATAGCATAAACCTCCTTATGTCAACCTGATCACCTAATGTATTCTGAGCAAGAAAAAATCGCTCAAATCTTCCATAACGTTCAGGAACTCCATTGAAAAGATCTGAACTTAACGGCATACCTTCTCCAACCCATAACAAACAACAAAACAACACCAGAACCCCGCACCAAACTTCTTGCCTTGTATCCCACCACACGGCGGGGTTGGGGACCCGAGCGCGACTTGGCGAGCGGTGGGGTCGCGGGCTAAGCCCTAGTCAGGTCAACCGAACACCTCGGAGCAGTGAAGGCCCCCGCCTCGCCGCCAAGCTTCATATTTCCCTGGGTTCCAAGAGCAGCTTCATGCCGTCAATGATCTGCTCGACCCGGCCAGGTGAGAGCGCTCCTATTTTCTCACTGAGGTAGGCTTTATCGACCGTAACCACCTGCGAGACATTCACCACGCTGGCTTTCTTCAGGTTGGCTTCTCCTTTCGACAACAACACATTTCCCGGGGCATGCGCTCGCTTGAGGTTCGACGTCAACGCACAGAGCACAACCGTATTGATCCGACTCTGGTTGAACAGGTTATTCTGGACGATGACATGCGGATGGCGATAGCCGGGCGCAGAGCCGGCCGGTCGCCCCAAATCCACCCAGAAGACGTCTCCCTGCCGAATTACCACTTCTCGGCCTTTAGCGATCTCGCATGCCGCTCTATGCTTAATCGTCTTGCCTTCGTCTCCTGCTTCGTCTCAGGACTTGCGTAGGCCTTATTGATAGCATCTAAAATTTGCTTGTTGCGCTGTTTTTCGATGTACCCCCTCACAGCATCAGCAAATACCTGGCTACGGGAAAGATGCAACTCTTCCGCAATTTCCTCAACGGTCTTAAAGAGGTCGTCTGGTATGGAAATGGCTGTTTTCATCGCTTCTTACCCCCCTTGAACCAGAATTGGTTATACCATATAGGTATCATTAAGTATTACTTTTGTCAATACCCACACCACGTCGAGGCTGGGCCTGAGCGTGACTTGGAAAAAGGGGACAGGCTACTTTTTCATCAGCTACGCCTGATGGCAATACAGAAAAAGTAGCCTGTCCCCTTTTTACTCCACCTTCACTCGTTTTTGCTGGTCGAACAATTCGATCACTTCGGCCACGGTGGTGGCGTCCTCGGCCCGTTTGTCGGCGCGGATGAATCCCACGGTGCGGGGAAACCGCATCGCGTAACCTGGGATGCCCTCCTCCTTCCCGCAGGTGTGCATCTGAGAGCGGGTGATCTCATCCGCCATGACGGTCAGGACGTAGCGCGGCTCCACCCAGACGTCCGGCTCCATCAGGCTGTCGACCCTGGCCGGCTTGTGATCCAGCGTGATCTCATCCAGTTTTGCTTTCAGCTCCCGCAACTCCTCCTCGCTGAAACCCGAACCGATTTTGGTGACGGTTTTGAACAGGTCGCTCCGGTCGTCGTAGACGGCGGCGAGCACGGTGCCCACGCCGAATTTGGCCCGCTGCCCGCGGCCCGCCGAGTAGCCGACGATGACGACGTCCACAGTATCGGTCAGCTCTCCCCGATAGCTGCGCTTGAGTTTGATCCAGTTGAAATTCCTGGCGCCCGCCGTATAGGGGCCGTCCAGCCGTTTGGCGACGATCCCTTCCTGGCCGTTCGCCACCGCCTCGTCGAAAAAACGCTGCAGTTCGGCCGGGTCATCAGTCTCGATCGCGCGGGAGAGCTCGATCACCGGATCGGATTTCAACAGCGCCCGCAATTTCGCCCGCCGCTCGGTATATGGTTTCGGCGTATAGTCCTCCCCGCCCAGATACAGCAGGTCAAATGCGAAAAAACAGAGTGGCACGTCCTTCGCCATGGCGGCAATACCGTGCTTGCGTTTCCGTTGCATGGTCACCTGAAACGGCAGCAGCTCGCCGGTCTCGCTCACGGCCAGCGCCTCTCCCTCGAGAATCGCACGCTCGGCCCCCAATGAGCGGGTGACCGCCTCGGCGATCTCCGGGAACATCGCCGTCATCCGCTCAAGATTGCGGGAAAACATCTCGACCGTGTCGCCATCGCGGTGGATCTGCAGCCGCAGGCCGTCGTATTTGAGCTCCACACTGCACCGGCCGATTTTGCCGATGATCTCCTCGGTCGTCGGCAACCGTTCGCAGAGCGCCGGCCGGATCGGATAGCCCAGCCGGGCGTGAATCGCTTCCACCCCTTTGAGACCGCCGGCCAACAACTGTTCCCCCACCACGCCAAGATCGGAGCAGAGATTGTAGGCCCGTTCCAGCGCCGCCTTGCCGGAGCGGTCGCCCAGAATGGCGACGCTCAGCGCCTCCAGAATCGTCGCATCGCCGGCGCCCAATCGCAATTTCCCCATCACGACCCGCGCGATGTAGCGCGCTTCGGCCGGCGAGACACGGCGCAGCAATTCGGCCAGCGCGGCCACCTTGTCCTCGACGCTGCCCTCCCCGCTGATCCCGGCGGTCCGCACCAACTCGTCATAGACCGCCTTCACGCTCAAGTGCCTCCCCTTGCCGTCCAGCAGCGCCTCGGCCGTCTTGCCCAGATCGCCGGTCTGTTTGAAGGTCGCCGTCACGTCGGCCGGTTCGCGCTCCGCGCCGAGCGCGATGGCGCGAATGAGCAGTTTCTCCGACATCCCGATCTGCAACCCCCGAAACGAGGGCAACAATTCTCCCTGCGTCAGATAGATCAGCGGCGCGATCTCCGCGGGGTCGGCCTGTTTGAACAACTCGGCCAGAATCGTGAACATCTCAAGCCGCTTGGCGGTCTGCTCCAACCGTTCGAAATAGCGGGAGAGGTCAAGGAAGGTGATCATGGAGTGCCCCGCCGTCCTGTCTGCGCGGGAGTATCGGGCGGCGTCAGATGAACCGCTGCCGGTAGTGGGCCAGAAACTCCGACGGGACGGGGATCAACCGGCCGTTGGCGCTGGAAAAGGCGAAGATCTGCTGCCCTTGCGAGACGATCCGGCGCGTGGCCGGGGAAAGAAAATCGAACCGCACGCTGATGGTCGACCGTTTGATCGCCGTGATCTTGAGTCGCAACAGCAGCATGGCTTCCGGCACGGCGCCCACCGCGTGATGAATCGTCGCCTCCACCGTGGAGAGTTGCAGCCCCTGCGCCAACCAGCCCTCCGGAATGACCGACCGGATGAATTCATCCTGCACCTGCCGCTCCCAGCCCCCCGGCGCACCGCCGGCCGTCTGCCCCGCTCCCCCCATCCCATTCACCTGCACCAGCCGCTCGCAGAGGAATTCAGACCGATGCCAGTGCAGCGCGGGCGACCAGGTGGACTGCGGCGGAATCGCCATGTTGGCGACGCCGGCCAGATAGGAGGCCAGCGCCTTCCGTTCCGTGTCGGTGCCCCGGATGAACTGCAGGCCGACCGTCGCCTGCCGGCCGAGGTCGGTCTGCTCGGAGGCGTGGATCACCTCGCTGTAAAATTCCACATAGAGATCGGGGGAGAAGGAAAATTGGAGGATCAGTTCGCCGCCGAGCGGCTTGGGTTGCTCGGCAAGCAGCGACATCCCGCCCAGACCGATATCGAGCGAATAGCTTTCGAAGAGCCGGGCGTGGTCCCGGCAACTCACCGGGAGGGACAGGAAAAAGCGGCGGAACCGACGCCGCGACTCAGCCCGGCGGTCGGGAAAGGAAATGGCTACGGAATCGTATCGGCGATCAGGCTCCAGCGCCGGATTCGCCATCGCGACACCCCTCTCGCATCGCCGCCATTGTATCGACAGCGCGGGAGGGTGTCAATAGACAAAACAGCCGGCTCCGTGGAGGGCGGGATGAGACGGCGGCAGGAGCTTTCAGGGCATTTTGGACAGGACACGATCCTGAAGATTGAAGCCCGGCGCAACGGAAGCGACGTAGACCTTCGCCCGCTCCAGCGTCCGGTGTTGGGGCCGCCCCCAGAGCATCCGCTCATACGGCACGCGAACGGTCAGCCGCTGTGAGGCGACGGCCATGCCGGCGCCGGCGACCATTTGTCCCGCCACCGGCTGGGCGTCCGACTCCGACGAGGAGAGCTCAATCGCGTCGGGATCGACCGTCATGCCCTCGCGTTCCGCGGCGGCCTGAATGGTCCGGCGGATCTGATCGGGCGTGGTCGTTCGGGGATCGTCAATCGCCTGCTCCACGGCGGCGCCGAACCGCTCCTGCGCCAGGACATCATCCAGATAGAGATAGCCGCCCCAACCGGCCAGCCCCAGCAGCACGATGGCGAGGATCGCCTTCATGGGCCGACCGACAACCCCGGAGGCGCCGGAATGGCCTGCAGCGCTTTGATGATCACCCCCACCTCGTTGAACCGCTCCTTTTTCTTCTTGGCCAGGCAGGTCAACAACAGCCGGTTCAACTGGGGCGACAGACTTGGATTGATGGAGACCGGCGGCTCCGGCGGCGTATGCAGATGATGGTAGTACAGATCCCCGCCGGTAAACGGCGGCCGTCCGGTCGCCATCCGGTAGAGCGTGCAGCCGAGCGAATAGATGTCCGATTGATGATCCACCTGATCCCCCGTCACCTGTTCCGGCGCCATGTAGAGCGGCGTGCCTTTGACCGAGGTGCGGTCGGCCAGCGCGTCGCTGACCACTTTGGCCAGACCGAAATCCATGATTTTCACCTGGCCGTCCCGCCCGAGCATCACGTTGGCCGGCTTGATGTCGCGGTGCACGACCTTGTGGCGGTGGGCATAGGCCAGCCCCTGGCAGAGTTGCAGGGCGACGTGCATGAATTCATCATGCGGCAGCGGAGCGACCTGCTGCAGGCGTTCCTTCAGACTGATCCCGTCCACATACTCCATGACGATGTAGAGGTCGCCGGCTTCGTGCCCGGCGTCATAGACGGCCACGATGTTCGCATGGCTCAGCGACGCGGCGATCCGCGCTTCGCGCAAAAAGCTGGCCAAGACTTTTGGCTGCTCCTTGACGCTGGGCGGCAGCACCTTGTAGGCCACGACGCGATTGAGCACCGAATCCTCCGCCTGGTAGACGATGCCCATGCCGCCCTGGCCGATCTTCTTGATCAGCCGGTAGCGCCGCGGCTTGCCCCCGCTGTTCGTCTCCAGCACGGTGCTGGCTTCCTTGGGGGCTTCCGCCATCGCGCGCTTGGCGCTGGTGAGCGCCCGTTTGATGAGATTGGCCCGCCCCATGGTGTCGCGATAATTGACGTCGTGGGAGAGAATCCGCTCGTACCACTGCAGCGCGGCCGGGTAGTCCTTTTGTTTTTCGGCCAGCGTGGCCAGCCGGTAGAGCGGCTCCATCAACGTGGCCGGCTCGCCGGGCCGGCTGACGAGCTTCAGATAGCGCTCCCTGGCCGCGTCCCACATCTCCTGCGAGATGAACAGATCGCCCAGCAGCAGCGACGCCTGGTAGTAATCGTCCGATTCCGTATCGACCTTCTGCAACAGCTCGATGGTCCGCCCCTGATGGCCCAGGTCCTGGCAGAGCAGCGCGGCGTGGTAATAATGGCCGAGCTTTTCGTACAGTCCCCGGGCCTTGTCCGCCTCGCCCAGCTCCTCGTACAGCGCGGCCGCGTCCTTGAACCGGCGGCCGGCCTCCCAGGCCATCGCCGCCTGCCGTCGATCATTCGCCTTGAGAAACAATTCCGCGGCCCGGGCGTAATCCTGCGCCGCCAGATAGCGTTGGGCCGCATCCGCCGGCCGGCCGGCGCGCTCCAGCAATTCGGCCGCCTGGCCGGTCTCGCCCGCCTCCTCAAACAACCGCGATGCCGCCTCCACCTGTCCCGCCTGAAGCAGATGCTGCGCCCGCAGCAGGGCCGCCCGCTTGGGCTGGCCGTCCTGCTCATAGCAGCGCGCCGCCTCCCCTTCCTCCCCCGCCTGCTCATAGAGCTGCGCCGCCTGTTGAAACCGGCCGGCCTGCTCATGCACGGCCGCCGCTTTGCGAAACTCGCCCGACTGCTCGAACAGCGCCGCCGCCTTCTCGGATTGCTCGGATTGCAGATAGAGATCGGCGGCCAGCCGCGCGATGGTATTCACCTCATCGAGGTTTTTGCCGGTCCGATCCTCGGTCGGATCGTGATACCGTTCCTTCGCCTGCTGGAAATGCTGCTCGTACAGCGTCGCGGCCTTCTTGGCATCGCCCAGTTGCTCATAGAGTCTGGCGGCGCGCCCAACCTGCCGGCCCTGCTCGTAGTAGGCCGCGGCCTCCGGCACGTTGCCGGCCCGTTCCGCCATGTCCCCGGCGGTGGCAAACTGGCCGAGGCGGGCGTACAGTTGCCCGGCCTTGGCAAAATTGCGGTCGGAGTGGTGCATCACGGCCGCCTGCTCCAGTTCGCCGCACTCCTCGTACGCCTGGGCCGCGTCACGCCACCGCCTGAGCTGCCGGTAGAGTTGCGCCAACGACCGGTGGGCCCCGGCTTTCCGATACATCTCGATGGCCTGCTCGTGGTCGCCGATCGACGCAAAACATTCGCCGGCGCGGCTATAGGCTCTGGCCCGCTTCCATTGCTTGGCCTGTTTTCGAATCTGGTGTTGCTGCTTCCGCGGGTCCATCTGTCCCCTGGCGGAAGAGGGCGAGGCATGCATGGAGGATTGATACATCCGGTAAAGTTTGATCGCGCCGACCACGCACAAAATCCCGACCAACCACCCGAGCGTGATATACCACTGATCCCCTTCGAGCAGCCGGCTGACCTGCGGCGGCACTTCGGGCAACGATTGCGGATCCAGGCCCGTGTTCACCCCGGCTCCTTCCGGTCGTTCACATGCAGTTGCAATTCGGCCTCGCCGAGTCGCAACACGTCGTTGGCCTTGAGCAGCTGGCTGGTGACCGGCAATTGATTGACGAAGCTGCCGTTGGTGCTGCCGAGGTCGATGTAGAGAAAGCCCTCGGGGGTCCATTCGATGGAACCGTGCTCGCGCGAGATCTTGGTGTCGTCGATGATCACGTCGCCCTTGGTGCGGCCGATGAACATCTTGGTGCGGGTCAATTCGATCCGCATGCCGGTGAGTTTTCCCCCGATGACGTCAAACCAGCCCAGCAAGCCCGTGTTCTGATATCCGGACGGCTTGGGGGTGATCCTGATGAGAGTGGTCTCGCCGACTTCATCCGGCGCCTCATCGATGGCAATCCCCTCGTCCTCCCGGATAAACCGCAGCGCCACCTCCCCGACCCGCAGACTTTCTCCTCCGGTCAGCGGCGCGCTGGTCATGGGGCGGCCGTTCAACAACGTCCCGTTGCGGCTCTCCAGATCCCGGGCCAGATGCCCCCCCTGCTCAAACCGGATGAGCAAATGCGAGCGGGACACCGACGGATGACTCAACACCAGATCGTTGTCGGATCCCCGCCCGACGGTGAACTGGGATCCCTTCAGCACCACCCGGGCCTCCTGGCCGCCTTCCGTCGCCAGCACCAGGGCAAAGCGGGGCGCAAGGAAAAAATCAATCACGCGCTCCGGCCACCGGTCGCCGAGCAGATCGCGATCCTGCGCCGGATGGATGTTCACGTCCTCGTACAGCGAGAGGTCGACCGATTCGGCGGCGGTCTCCTTCACGATCCGTTGCAGCCGGCCCTGATTATCGTCGTTCGCTTCCCGCCAGGCCGGATTCCGGCTTTCCAGAAAGACCGGCGTGCCGTTCAAAAAGTAGCACAGCGTCAATCCGGCCGCCTCGTGCACCACCAGCAGGGCGTCCCGTTGCATCTGGGCCAGGTGCTGGAGAAGGCCGTCCAGCTTGACCACGGCCGACGTCGTGTGAAGACTGGGCGCCTTCTGCGCCACCACCAGCAGGCTCTTGATCAGAATGGGGTCGGCCCGCCAGACATGAATCCGCGCGCCATAGGCGGCATGCAGCAACTGGAAAAAACGCCGGATCGTCAGGGACGACCACGCGCCGTTCCACCACCGGGTGGCGGCGTGCAATTCTCCCTGCACGATGCACAGATAGAGGCGGTGAGACGCGTCCACCACCACTTCGACCACGCCGACAAACGGGCGTTCCTGCGTGTGCAGCTCACGCAGTTGCTGCTCGAAGGTCTCCTGCGCGTAGAGTTGATCGGCAATGACGGAATCAACAAACGGGAATCCCGGTGACGACACGATGGCAGGCTCGGGTTGTTGCGCAGACATTGCGTTGCGGCCCCTCCAAAAAGCCGTTGCACCGTTGCTGATAAGAACCGACTAACCTGTTGATTTCAGTGTAGATGGGGGGGAAATTTCTGTCAAATGATCGAGCCGGGCGCCGTCGGCAAATGGTCATCCGCCGCGTCGGCGCCGCTCTTAATCCGACCGGGCGCCGGCCGTGCCCTCTCTTCGGGAGAACCTGTCCGACAGCGGCGCGTCATCCTTGACCGAGGGATGTGCCTGGGGCCGTTCGACATTCTGGGACCGTCGACCGGGATCGGAAGAGTCCGGGGAGGGGGCGGGGAAAGGCAAGGCTCGTCTTGCTTCCGTCGTGCGAGGCTCGCCACGAACAGCGGGGACTTCGGCCTCGTGCGTCCCGCGTCGCCATTGGGGCGCCACCGCCTGAGTCGGCGGAGGC
>JACQCE010000058.1 GCA_016201765.1 Nitrospirota bacterium | reverse complement strand
GACCCGCAGATGCCGCTGGTGGTGATGATGCCCAAGGACCGCGTCTACGAAAAGATGTTGAGCAACATGATGGAGGTGAAGGCGCGGGACGGCATCGTCATCGCGCTGGTGACGGAGGGGGATACGGCCGTCGCGTCGAAAGCCGATGAAGTGATCGCCCTGCCCGACGTGCATCCGTTGCTGGCGCCGATCCTCTACGTCGTGCCGTTGCAACTGCTGGCGTACCATGTGGCGATCTTGCGCGGGTGTGACGTGGATCAACCGAGGAACTTAGCTAAAAGTGTCACAGTTGAGTAAATGTCGATGACGGAGTGTGCTGCGGCCGTGAACGTACGGCGATGGGGGTTGTCAGGGGGAGCTGAGCATCTCCCCCTGACTTAGATGACGTGGATCAGCCGAGGAATCTGGCGAAGAGTGTCACGGTCGAGTGACGAGTGACAAGTGACGAGTGACGAGTGACAAGTGACGAGTGATGAGTGATGAGTGAAGAACAAATAGGCCATGAACTTCCTTGAGCAATTGAATCCGCCGCAGCGGCGGGCCGTGGAGCAGACGGAAGGGCCTCTGCTGGTGTTGGCCGGCGCGGGCAGCGGCAAGACGCGGGTGATCGCCGCCCGCATTGCCTATCTGATCTCCGCCAAGGGTGTGTCGCCGGCGCAGATTCTCGCCGTGACGTTTACCAACAAGGCCGCGGGCGAGATGCGCGAGCGGGTGGCCCGATTGCTCGGCGTGCGCAGCCTGGGCGTCTGGGTCAGCACGTTTCACAGCGCCTGCGTGAGGATCCTCCGCCAGCACGCCGACCGGCTCGGTTACGAGAAAAGTTTTCAGATCTACGACACGGCCGATCAGCTTGCCGTGGTGAAGGAGGGGGTCAGAGAGCTGCAGCTCGATCCCGATCGCTACAAGCCGTCGGCGCTGCTGGGCCGGATCAGCTGGGCGAAGAATCATCTCATGACGCCTGAAACATACGGGCAAACCGCGGCGTCGTTCGGGGTGGAGCGGGCGGCCGCGCGGCTCTATCCCTGGTATCAGGAGCAGTTGCGGCGCAACCAGGCGATCGATTTCGATGACCTGTTGCAGTTGACGGTCCGCCTGTTCGAAGAGCATCCCGCCGTGCTGGAGGCCTACCAGCAGCGGTTCCGCTATCTGCTGATCGACGAGTTCCAGGACACCAATCCGGTCCAGTACCGGTGGGTGCGGCTGCTGACCGGCCGCCAGCACAATCTGTGCGTGGTCGGCGATGACGACCAGAGCATCTACCGGTTCCGCGGCGCGGACGTCGGCAATATTCTCAGGTTCGAACAGGATTTTCCCTCCGCGGCGGTGATTTTGCTGGAACAGAACTATCGTTCGACCCAGACGATCCTCGACGCCGCGATGGCCGTCGTCTCGGGCAATGCCTCGCGCAAACCCAAGCAACTCTGGACAGACAACCGTGGCGGCCCGCCGATCATCCGGTGCCGCGCGGCCGATGATGAAACCGAGGCGGACTACATCGCCCGGACCATCGCCTCGCTCCACCGGACGGAGGGATCGCGCTACGGCGAGTGCGCCGTACTCTATCGGACGAACGCCCAGTCGCGGTCGCTGGAAGAGGGGTTGCGCCGCCGGTCGATTCCCTATCAGATCATCGGCGGCCTGCGCTTCTACGAGCGGAAGGAGATCAAGGATATCCTCGCCTACCTGCGGGTGATCGTCAATCCGCAGGACCGGGTCAGCCTGCTCCGGATTCTGAACGTGCCGGCGCGCGGCATCGGCTCGACGACGATCGAGCGGATTGAGCAGGCGGCGGCCGCCTGGAGGGTGTCGCTCTCCGACGCGATCGGCCGGCTGCTCGATGCGCCCGCGGAAGCCCAGGCGGCGGGCGTGAGCCTGACGGCGGCGCCGCGCAAGGCGCTGGCCGAACTTCGGGAGACCCTGCGCGTGCTCCGGGACCAGCACGAGCGGCTGGCGTCGGGCTCCGCGTCATCTGATACTTCCGGCTTCGCCGCAGGCGACACTTCCGGCTTTGCCGCCGGCGGACTCACCGGTTTGTTGGAGGCGTTGCTGCGCCGGACCGGTTATCAGGAATGGCTCAAACAGGAATTCGGGCCGGCCGCTGAGCCGAGAATCGAGAATATTCAGGAGTTGTTCTCGGCCATCGAGGAATTCGAGGAGCGATTTTCTGAAGATGGCGGCGGGGGCGAGGCGCTGCCTCGTCCGGAACGTCATTTAGAACAGTCGGCGGAGCTATCCCAGGGACAATCTCCTGCCGCGCCCCTGCCGGCCTTTCTGGATCAGGTGGCATTGGTGTCCGATGTTGATGATCTCAACGAGGAGGAAGGCGCCGTCCTGCTGATGACGCTCCACAGCGCCAAAGGGCTTGAATTTCCCACTGTCTTTCTGGCGGGCATGGAGGAAGGATTGTTCCCGCACGCCCGGTCGCTGGCCGAGCCCGCCGAGATGGAGGAGGAGCGGCGCCTCTGCTACGTCGGAATGACCCGGGCCAAACAGCGGCTCTATCTGATTCATACCGAGATGCGGCGGTTGTACGGCTCGGTGCAATGGAACGCGCCGTCCCGGTTTTTGGATGAGGTGCCGGCGGAGCTGTTCGAG
>JACQCE010000003.1 GCA_016201765.1 Nitrospirota bacterium | reverse complement strand
GACGTGACGATCTTTCAGGCGGCAAGCCTCTCCGACCTGTTCAAAAAAGCCCAGGCGGAATTTACCGCCCAGCATCCAAAGGTCGCCCTGCAGATCCAACCCGGCAGCAGCGGCGCGTTGATTCGGCAGATCACGGAGCTCGACAAGGAAGCCGACATCATTGCCGTGGCCGACCGGTCGCTCGTGCCCAAGTTCCTGCTCCCGAAATACGTCGACTGGTCGGTCGATTTTCTGACCGAGCAGATCGTGATCATCATCGGCGAGAACGCCAAGCACGCCAATGAGATCACGGCCGCCAACTGGCCACAGATTTTGCTCAAGTCCGATACCGAATACGGGATCAGCGATCCGCTGACGGCGCCGGTGGGCTATCGCTCGCTCATGGTCTGGCAACTGGCCGAACAGTATTACAAACAACCGTCACTCGCTGCGCAGCTCCGAACCAAGCTGCCACCCAAGAACATCCGGCCCAATGCCACCGCGCTGGTGACGCTGCTCAAGAGCGGCGAACTCGATTATATTTTTGACTACGCCTCTTTAGCCAAGCAGCAGGGATTGAAAACCGTCGTCCTGCCCGGCGAGATCAATCTGGGTAACCCCCAATTCGCCGGCCGCTACGCGACGGCCTCCGCAACGATTCCAGGCAAGGAGCCCGGCACCACGACGCAGATCAAGGGGGAGCCAATCGTTTACAGCATTGCCGTGCTCAAAACTGCGAAGAATCCGAAGGCGGCCGAGGCGTTCGTCAATTTTCTGCTGGGCCCCAAGGGCCGGCAGCTCATGGCCGATGCCGGGATGACGCCGTTGGTCCCGGCGCAGGTGGCAGGCATCGGCCTGCCCGACGCGCTCAAGGCGACGCTGATGCAGCATTGATTGAGTGCGGTGGATGACGTTTCCCCGTTGCATCATCTCGACGCAATAGGGTAGACTGTTTCCCGTATCCGCCCGATCTGGCCCGGCGTCTTCTCCACGGGAGACGCCGGTGTGTTGTCGTACGGCACCGCAACATGTTCAACCTCCAGTCAACACACAACGCTCCTGCCCCGCCGTCGTCCCCGGGCCTCAATCGTCGACGGTTCCAATGGCGTCGACCGACTCCGCTGACGCTGGTCTTTTCCCTGTTCGGACTGGTGATGGTGCTCTTCCTGCTTCTTCCATTGGCCACGATGACGCTGTCCGTCTCTCCCAAACTGCTCTACACCACCCTGCTGGAGGAGGAGGTCTGGCGCGCGATCCTCTTGAGTGTCAGCTCGGGCTTGTGGGCGACGTTCTTCGGCCTTCTCTTCGGCGTGCCGCTGGCCTATGTCCTGGCCCGGCATCGATTCCCCGGCAAGCGGATCGTCAACGGTCTGGTCGATCTGCCCGTCGTCATTCCCCACACGGCGGCCGGCATTGCACTGCTCTCCGTCTTCGGCAGAAAATTTTATGGCGGAAAACTGTTTGGATTGCTCGGCATCAATTTTGTGGGCGCCGAACCGGGCATCGTCATCGCCATGATGTTTGGCAGCGTGCCGTTCCTGGTCAACGCCGCCCGGGACGGCTTCATGGCCGTCGACCCCCGGATGGAGCAGGTGGCCCAGTCGCTGGGGGCGTCACCCTGGAAGACCTTCCTGACCATCACGCTGCCGCTGGCCCGGCGCAATATTCTGACCGGCGCGATGCTGATGTGGTCCCGCGGCATCAGCGAGTTCGGCGCCGTCTTCATCCTCGTCTATCACCCGATGGTGGCGCCGGTTCTGGCCTGGAACCGGTTTGAAACCTACGGGCTTGACTATGCCCGGCCGGTGGCGGTGCTCCTCCTGATCATGTGCATCCTGGTCTTTTTAACCCTGAAAACCCTCGGCATGGGCAAACCTGCTCCAAGGAGCCGGGCCGACACGCCCTGATTCCGATTGCACCCCCATTCTGATGATCCGACTTGACCAACTCAGCCTGAAGATCGGGAGCTTTCAGCTCGAGCCGCTCGATTTCCAGTTCCGACCCGGCGAATACTTCGTCCTCCTGGGACCAACCGGCACCGGCAAAACCTCCATTTTGGAGTTGATCGCCGGGATCAAGCGGCCCACATCCGGGCGGATCTGGCGCGACGCCACCGACATCACCGACTGGCCGTCCGAACGGCGGAATATCGGCTTCGTCTATCAGGACTATCTGCTCTTCCCCCACCTGACCGTCAGAGAAAACATTCTCTACGGCATGAAGCTGCGCAAGGTGCCGGAAGCGATCCAGCGGGAGCGGTTGCAACGGCTGGCCGGGCTGCTGCGGATCGAGCATCTGTTGGACGGTCATCCAGGCCGGTTAAGCGGGGGCGAACAGCAGCGAACGGCCCTGGCCCGCGCACTGGCCATCGAGCCTGAGATCCTGCTGCTCGACGAACCGCTCAGCGCGCTCGATCCGCAAACCAAGAGCCACCTGCAGCAGGAGCTGCGGCAAATTCACCAGGAGCTGAAAACCACCACGCTCCACGTCACGCACAACTTCGAAGAGGCGCTGAATCTGGCCGACCGGGTGGGCATCCTGCATCACGGCCGGTTGTTGCAGGTGGGCGATCCGGTCGAGGTCTTCCAGCAACCCAACTGCCGTCAGGTGGCCGAGTTTATCGGGATGGAAAATCTCTTCGAGGGGACCGTCACGCACGCCTCCACCTCCAATCTGGAGGAAGATTGCAACGCCGTCTTCACCACCAGCGGAGCGGAATTCGTCGTGCTGACCGACCGGCATGGTAAAGCGCACGCCTGCATCAGGCCGGAGGAAATCATTCTGTCGACGGACGCATTTGACTCATCGGCGGCGAATTCCTTCCGCGGCACCATCCGGGAGGTGTCGGACAAACGGATCATCAGCCGGGTCGTGGTGGAAACGCCGGTCCCGCTCGTCGTCTACGTCACCCGCACGTCCCGCCAGCGGATGCAACTCAAGGCCGGCCAGGACGTCAACGTCATCTTCAAGGCCTCCGCCGTCCATGTCTTCTAAATCCCGACGAATAACCATGCCGCGCCACCTGCTCATCAGCTTGATTTTCGTCGGAACGCTTGCTACACTGCCGACCGCCTGCGGGAAGAGCGAGGCGCCCGGGCTGCCGGGCGGCCAGGCCGCGTCGAAAATCGCCGGTGAGGACGGCAAGGCGGATCCGCCGCCGGTCGAAATCTGGCAGGAAGGGCGGCTGATTCACACCCTCCGCTGGGATGAACTCGCCGCGCTGCCAACACACTCGTTCAACACCGGCATGGATGACGCCCAAACCGGCTATGCCTTCGTCGACGCGCTCAAACTGGCCGGCGTGACGGAGGCCCGGTCGGTCACGTTGTATGGCCGGGGGCTTGCCGATCCGGTGCGATTGAGCTGGAAACTCATTGCCAATTCAAACAATCAGATTCTACTGGGAGTGACGCACAAGAACACCATGAAGGTGGTCGCCAACAACATTGAGCTGCTGAACCGGGACCGGTGGGTTCGGCACTTGTACAAAATCCAAATTCAACCGGGATCGTCCCCGCTGTTGTCCGACGATCCCCAGGCGGGCAAGATGAGCAAACACTCCAAGAGACAGTCAAAGGGCGCGCGACGGTGATCGCTCCCCGCCTGAAAATTCTTGCGCTGATCGCCCTGGCGGTCGCCGCGTTTTTGATCCGCGATCCCTGGCTGCTGGGCGGCCTCTTCACGCTGCTGCTGGGCGCCTGGGCGGCGTTGCGTCTGCCGGCCGGCCTGCTCTTCCGGCTCGTCAGAAAGCTCTCCTTTTTTGTCGTCATGATTCTGCTCGCATTCGCCTTCTTCCCCTCGGAAAACATCCAGGGCGGCGCGGGACAACAGATAGCGCTGCCCGGCACGTCGATCATGATCAGCCTGACCGGCCTGTTGTTGGGCGGCTTGATGGCGCTCCGGATGCTGATCGTGATCATCGCCTCGCAACTCGTCCAGTTGACGTCCAAACCGGGCGAATTTGTGGCCGGTTTACGCGGGCTGATGATGCCGGAAGTCGTCGCGCTCACGATCGACAGCACGCTCTACCTGCTCGGCCCGCAGGGCGGAAAACAGGGGCGCGGCAGCGGCATGGGGGGCGGACGAAGTCGCGGACAGGGCGCAGAGACGATCGGCGCGCCCAATGCCGCCGAGGCCAAGGAGCCCGGGTTCTTCTCCGTGTTCAACGTCAAACGGATCAAATCGGGCGACTTCGGCTTTCTCATCGAACTGATCGAACAGGGACTGGCGCGCTCCCGGGCCTATATCGGCTCGCAGCAGGGAGACCATAGCCGGGTCAAGCCGACGGTCCTGCACGATGTCTCCATCATCTCGGGGCTGTGCCTGCTGATGCTGACCGCCAAGCTGCTCAAGGTGATGCCCGGCATTCCGTTTGCGCCCGGGTACAAGATCACCTTTCTCGTCCCGCTCTATATCCTGGCGGCCGAATTGACCCACACGCGCTTCGGCGCGACGATCACGGGGACGACGGTCGGCATCATCTCGTTTCTCTTCGGCGACGGCCGGTTCGGCATCTTTGAAATCCTGAAGCACATCACGCCGGGCCTCGTGGTCGATCTCTTCGCCCCGCTGACCCGGCAATGGATGAAGAAACCGTCGACCGTCACCTTCATCATTCTGGGCGCGCTCTGCGCCTTCACGCGGTCGACCACCATGCTCGCGGTGGTCTTCTTCATCGAAGGCAACGCGCTCCTCTACGCGATGGTCGGATTCCAGGCCGTCTCGCAGGTCTTCTTCGGCGCGCTCAGCGGGTTTGTGACCTTTTATCTCGTCAAATCGCTCGGGCGACTGAAAACGGCCGCGGGACTGGCGCCGGCCGGGCCGGGTGAACTTCCCGGCGGTACATCATTCAACAAACAGGGCCCATCCACCACGCCCTTGATCGAGGCGTCCACCGTAGATCAACCCGCTGAAGGCGGTCGAGGGGATGGCGCCGGCAGAGGTGGAGGCCGCGGCGGCGGACGGGGCCGCGGCGGCGGTGGAAGCGGGCAATCGCAGGAGATGAAACAACCGTTGATCAACACCAAATAGCCGGTCAACACAACCAATCAACAGATCGTGTACCTAATCATTTACCTATCAAGGGGGGAGCACTCGCATGGCTGAGATTATTACGGGCAAGGGGTTGGATCGCACGCATATCAAGAGCAAGCTGATGGCCGAGTCGCTGGTCGACAAACGCGTCCTGAAGACCACCGCAACGGACAAGGAAATCAACATTCTGCCCGACCTGAACGTCATCGGCATCGGCGGTCACAGCATCCTGGATCGGGGCAAGTCGGCCGTCTTCCCCCTGATCGATGAGATCATCAAGAATAAGGGCCAGTACAAGATGATCCTGGGCGTGAGCGGCGGGGCGCGCACCCGCCACATCTTCAGTGTGGCGCTCGACCTGGGCATTCCGACCGGCGGTCTGGCCCACGTGGCCGGCGCCTCGGAAGAGCAGTACGAAAAAATGCTCCAGGCGCTGTTAGCCAAGCACGGCGGCATCCAGCTCACCAAGGACCACATCTGGGACATCCCGCACAAGCTGGCCTCCGGGATGATTCCGATCATGATCGGCATGCCGCCCTACCACTACTGGGAGCAGCCGCCGCGCCAGGGGCGTCTGCCGATGAACGGGTCGGACTTCGGCCTCTTCATCTTCGCCGAAGCCATGGGCGCCCGCTCGATGATTTACCTCAAGGATGAAGACGGCCTCTACACCGATGATCCGAAGAAAAATCCCAAGGCCGAGTTCATCCCGAAGATCAGCGTCCAGGAACTGCTCAAACGCGACCTGCCGGACCTGCTGATCGAACGGATGGTGCTGGAGACGATGATGAACGCGCGGCATGTGAAGGCCATTTACATCGTCAACGGCCTCAAGCCGGGCAACCTGACCAGGGCGCTGAACCACGAAAACGCGGGCACGATCATCTACAAGGCGGAATAAGGCGCGCCCCGGCGCACAACACACATTACGAATCGATCACCGACTCAACAACGAAGGAGTGGCACTGATGGCGATTGTGAAGGATAAGAAAACCGGACGGAAGGAAATCGAAACCGAGTTCATGGGGGAATCCATGTCCTCCAAAACCCTCATCGCCTCGACCGAGGGCGACGTCATCCGGATTCTTCCGGACGTGAATGTCGTCAAAATCGGCGGTCAGAGTGTGATCGACCGGGGCCGGCCGGCCCTTTATCCGATCCTGGAAGAACTGGTCAAGAACAAGAAAAAACACAAGCTGCTCATCTGCGTCGGCGGCGGCACGCGGGCCCGCCACGCCTATGAGATCGCGCTCGATCTGGAGCTGCCCACGGGCGTGATCGCGGCGGTCGGCGAGGCGACGCCGCGGCAGAACGCCCGGATGGTCCAGATGCTGCTGGCCAAGCACGGCGGGGTCTACATCCTGCCCGACGATTTCGAGAAGCTGCCGCTCTATTTCGGCCTCGGCTGCATCCCGATCATGAGCGGCATGGCGCCATACGATTACTGGGAGAAGCCGTCGGAGACGGGCCGAATCCCGGCCAACCGGACCGACTCGGGCACCTTCCTGTCGGCCGAGTACCTGGGCGCCCGCTCGCTCATCTATATCAAGGATGAGGACGGCCTCTTCACCGACGATCCGAAGAAAAACCCGAAGGCCAAACTGATCCGCAAGATCAGCGCGCAGGAACTGCTCAAGAACGAGCTGCCGGACATGATCGTGGAGCGGGTGGTGCTGGAGAACATGATCAACGCCCACCACATGCGGAAGATCCAGGTCATCAACGGGCTCAAGAAGGGCAACATCACCAAGGCGCTCAACGGCGAGCACGTCGGCACGATCATCTACGCCGCCTGACGCTCAGCGCGCAGAGGGATGACTGGAGCGGTAGCGGCTGCTCCAGGCCCCGATGGTGTCGGCCTCTGGATTCCTGCCCACCCTGCGGGCCAAGGCGATCGCTTCGTCGGCTTCCCGGATGGCGTCGGTTTGTCGTCCGGCGTCCACATACGCCTGGGCAAGATTGTAATGCGACAGCCAATCGGACGGCTGGGACCGGATCGATTGAAGGTATTCATCGATCGCGGCGGCCACACGTCCCTGTTGCTGGAACACCAGCCCCAGGTTCATATGGGCCAATCCGCTGTCCGGGTTGATGCGCAGGGCCATGCGGTAGTGGTCCGCCGCTTCTTCGAGCCGGTTGCCCCTGAAATAGGCATTCCCCAGGTTGTTGTGGACCGTTTCGGACCGGGGATTGTGCATGGCCAGATATCCCCAAAACGACAAGGGATCGCGCCATACCGGGAGCTGCGCTCTGATTAATACGACGAACCCGGCCAGCACGATGCACAGCACCCCGATCGCCATCCAACGGCGCATCGGGTCGCCCTTCACAAAGCGTTCAACGGTGACCGCAATCGCCACAAACATCCCGATGCAGGCCAGGTAGACAAAATGGTTGGCGACGAACGAATGGTCGAGGTAGCCGAAGGGAACAAGCCCCAAAACTGGCAGCAGGGTGACCGCAAAATGGCCCATGCCCCACAACGCCAGCGGCGGCATCCGACGGCGCCAGCGCCAGAGTACGATGAACACACCGCCCAACCCGACGAATGCCAGCAGCAGCCAGAATCGCATGACCGACAGATCCCAGCGGGGATAGATCGGTATCAGTGAGAATGGCGCCATGAGTTTGCCCAGATAGAACCAGATCGCCGCCGAGGCGATAAATGGCCGCAGCGCCATTACAGGAATCGATGCCGGGTCCGGTCCCTGCTCCAACCCGATGGCAATCGCGCTGGGCGCAATCCCCATCACCAGCATCGGGGCGATGCGCGCCAGGCTGCCACGCCACCAGCGCCGGTCCCGGGGCGCCACCAGCAACCAATCGGCCAGGAAGAGCGAGAGCGGCAGAGTGACGGCCGCGACCTTGCTCAAGAGCGCGCACGCGTAGAGGAGCAACACCCCGCCGTACGCCGCCCAGCCCCATCCAGCCCATCTCATGACAAAGGGGCCCTGCCCTGCCGCCGGCACCACGGCCGAGCGGTGCACAAGATACAATAAAAACGCCGCCAAGTAGAAAAACCCCATCTGCAGATTCTTCAGCTCGGCCACCCAGGCGACCGATTCCACCTGGATCGGATGAAGGGCAAAGAGCAGCGCGCCCGCCCCGGCGACCCACCGGCCCGCCCCCAGCGCCGCCAGGAGAAAGAGCACCAACACGCCGTTGCTGAGATGAAACCACAGATTGACGGCGTGATAACCGGCCGGCTGATAGCCCCAGAGCCGGTGCTGAATCCAGAACGTGGTCAGCACGAGCGGCGCATATTGCCGTTCCGTCTCTCGGGTGGTCGTCCACGCCTTCCACAACCCGTCCGGCTCGACCAGAAACGGGTTCTCCGTCACGTAGAGCTGTTCGTCCCATCGGACAAAACCCTGCTCGCGAACGGGCCAGTAAGCAACCAGCGTGAGCACGATCAGCAGCAGTGGAAGCAGACCCACGCCCCGATGGGCCGGCACGACGCCGGCCGCACGGCCGCTCACGGGCCGACCCACGCCTGCAACGTGAAGAGACTGATGTTGCACAGACCGTGAAAGAGCATCGGCGCGATCAACGCGCCCGTGCGGGCCAGCAACCAGCCGAAGAGCAGACCGGGGAGAAAAACATTCAGGCGGGCCACGTCACCGGTCACCAACAGATGACCGGCGGCAAAGAGTAGATTGGCCAGCAGCAACCCCAACCCCCAGGAGGCGCCCCAAAGGCGGTAGGGCCGGCCGAACGCGTCATCGAACCGCTGTTGCAGGTAGCCGCGAAAGAACAACTCCTCCGGAAAGCCGACGTACAGGAGTTGATAGGACACCATCGCCCCCCACCGCGGCGGCAGCGATGGTTCGATCGCCGCACCGTGCCACCAACCCCAATAGGGCAGATATACGAACCCAAACACCGGCAGCACGATCAGGCTCACCGTCACCAGCCATCGCGCCGTTTCACGCGGCGATCCAAACCACTGCCGCCAGGTGAAGAGATCCCGTGATGTCGCGAACAACGGCCAGGTCGCCAGAACCGCCGCCACGATCCAGGTTAATGGAATCAGCCACGAGGCGTCCTCCACGGATAGAATGATCCCCGCCCGGAAAAGATAGACCGTCGCAATGGCCGTTGAGAAGACCACCACACCTTCCCCCACGATCCGCCACCGCGCCATGGCCCTAATCATCACCATGATAATCACTCGCTTGTCAACACCCTTGACACTCTCTCCCCTCATTCGCTATAGTGTGTCGGTTCGCACACCGCACATGACTGTATTGTCGTCAATCCATCACCCCTTCTGAGGAGCCTGTCCATGTTCCGAATCATGACGGCGACCGCGTCGCTTTGTTTGTTGCTGAATAGCGTTAATGGCTGGGCCGCCGCGCCCACGGCTTCAAAACCTCCCGTCGAAAGCCCCGAGGACGAGGCGAAGGAGCGGTTGGAACGGCTGGCCCCGGAGGGTGGCGTTCGCGAGGGCTCGCTGGCCACCCAGTCGATTGAGATCCTTGTGAACGGCACCAAGAAAGCCGCGTTTACCGGTTCGGACCTCGACAAGCTCCAGCCCATCACCGCCTTCACGCCGAGAGGCGGGAAAAAATCGTGGGCCGTGGTGGATGTCTTGAAAAACTACGGCGTCGACACCGGGAAGAGCGTGAACTTCTACAATAAAAAGAACAAAAAAATCTCGCTCGCCTGGGACGAACTGCACCGTCAGAAGGAAAAGGTCACCTTCACCTATAATTTCAAAGGCGAACTGATCGTCTCGACCGACGTGGCCGACCGGGTGCCCGAGGATGTTCGCTCGACCGACCCTCGCGACGCCCAGACCGAAGACCAACGGCGGGAGCAAATGCACAAACAGCGCCAGCGCAGCCTGATCTTCTTCCGGGACGTGCGGCGCGTGGAAGTAGTGCAATAACCTCGAGAGAAGATAGAACCATCTTCCATTGTAGGAGAGTGCAACGATGAGTAATTGGATGCGGTTGACTGTCATTGGCATTGTGGGAATCGCGGCCATTGGTATCGGGTTGTATGCCGCCGGCTTTCGACTGGTCGGCCCAAACGGACAATCCCTGCTCTCCAACGCAGGGCCCGGCACGGGAATGGGCCAGCACCAACCCGGCTGGCGGCGGGCTCCCGGTGAGCAATCAGGACCCACTTTGACTCCGGGTTCGGGAGGAAGACAGCGCCTGGCTCAAGGAACCGACACGGGACCCGGAAGCCAGAAAGGGGTCCGGTCCGGCGGACGATCAGCAGGGAGAGGCCAGCGCGGGGGGCAATCAAAAGGCCAGGGCGGAGCGCGTCAGCCAGGATTCGGCCCTTCAGGCGGCATTCTTCTGCCCAGTAAAGTAGGAACTTCGGCGATTCCGGTTATGGTCAGCGGCCAAGCAAAAGCCTCATTCGTCGGCCAGGACCTTGTCGACCACGTGGAAGATACGGTTGTCGCCACCGCCGACGGCCCTCGAAAAGGATGGGCCATCGCCAAAACACTGAAATATCTTGGAGTTGAGAATTACAAAGAAGTCACACTCACAAGCGCCAATGGGAAAAAGATCGCCGTCACGCCCCAGCAACTGAACGATCAACAGACCATTCCCCTCTTTACATATAATGAAGCCGGCCTGCTGATGGTCGTCTCAGGCCCGAAGGTCCGGGGAACCAATAAAGGCAACATTACCATTGAAGATGTCAAAAAGACCGTCGCCGGACGAACGGATCTGCTCAATGTCAGCAAAATTGAGAAAATTGAAGTCAAAGGGTGACCGGCCGTGCAAAAAACCCTTGCCTATAAACTCTTCTGGGTTGCCATTATCGGCGTCGGACTGATTGCGGGCGCCGGGCTTCTCTCCGAGAAAGGGATGCGGTTGATCCGCTCGACTGGAGCGCCCGGAGACCAAACAGTTCAAGTCCCTGCAGGGCAGGCCTCTTCACCTTTAGCCCAACCCAGATCGGATGGCAGCCATCCGCGACAGGCGGCCAAAGCAGAACGGCGAGCCCAAAAGGGTTCCCGTATCCCCGTTGGACAAACCCCCATTCCAATCATCGTCAATGGCAAGGAAAAGGCGCCGCTGGTCGGCAGCACGCTCCAGGAAAAACTCCCCGAGGTGAGGATCGCCACGCTGCATGACGCCAGGACGGGGTGGGCGGTTGCCGACATCTTGAGCGCCCAGGGCGTGACACAGGCGAAACAGGTTGTCTTTGTCGATGACAAAGGGAAACGCTGGTCGACCAGTTGGGCTCAAATCACTGACCCCAAAACCCGACTCATTCTCGCCTACAGCAAACATGACACGCTGCTCCTCTTTTCCGGCCCCCAGATAGACGCCGGAAAACGGCAAAGTGCCCGACAAATCAGAGAAACCGTGGCTGACCGGACCGACTTGGTCTCCTTTCCAAATGTCGTCAAGATAGAGGTCATCGGGTAACTAAAAACCCGCCTGCAATACCCGCTGATGAAGCGCTTGACAGACCTGCGCTTTTGTGATAATTTTCAGGCTGTTGATCGAGGGGAGGAGTTTTTGGGTGGCTCGTCTTCTTAATAGTGTGAGTCTTTTCTGCCTCTGCGCCGTCTTGTCGGCGCCTCTCTCCGTTTTGGCTGGCGCCCCGGTTTCTTCCATTCCCGATGATCAGACCAGATCATCTGTCCGTGATCAGACCAATCATATTCGGAGTGCATGGATCGTGGAGGCCGACGATAACACCTCCAGTCTCTTTTATCAGTCCATGACGCTGTCAGGATCGCCGGACGCGCCGGCGATCCTCATCCACACCAGCACAAACAGGATCCGGCGTCCCCACATCGCGATTGATTCCAACCGGACGGTCCATCTCCTCTGGCAGGAGCGATTCACCAAGGGAGCCGGATCTCGAAATTCTCAGGGCACCTGGGTCCATTACGCCCGGATCGCCCAAGGCCAGCACGGCCCGGTTGTCACGAGAGAGGAACTCCTCAACGATCGTCCCATGGCCATGCATCCGTACCTGGCTGTTGATGCGCAAGGCGTGGCTTATAGCGCCTGGGAAGAAGGGCAAGACTCGGTCATTCTGGCGAGGCTTGCCGGCAACAGCGCGCTCGAACGGCGGCGAATCGCCACCCACTTTGGCAAGGATGCCCACGGCTATCCGGCCGTTGCGGTTGACCGCCGCGGGAATCTCCATGTGACCTGGACCGATGCGGCCGATCCAACAGCCACACAAATCGTTTACACAACGCTTCAACCCCAAGGCACGGGGGCGCGCCAACCGTTGTCCTCCCTGCTGGAATCTCCAAAACAATCGCTCTACCGGTCGGTTCAGGTCGTCAGCCAGCCCAAGACCATCGGCGTCGACCCCTCCACCGGCCGGGTCGTCATTGCGTGGCTCAATCAGCGGGAACGCGGCCCGATCGGCCGGCTGGCGGCTCAGCACGTCAGTGTGACGCTGCGTCCCGCCGGCCTGCTGGCCTCTTCAATCGGACACACCCGATGGAGGAGCGCAAAGGTGCTCCGTGTTCTTGACAGCCGCCTGACCGCTCAGCCCGCTTTTGTGGAATGGGCTGCGCCGGTTGCCGCGGTGGGCAAATCAATGACCCTCACGGTCGTTCGAACGGCCGTTGGTGTTGTTTCACCGCCAGCCACTTCAGCCTCGACTCTGCACCGGTTTAACGGCACAGTGGAAACATTGCGCCGGCTCCAGTTGCTTAAGTTCAGCAGTTGGAGTGGTCCCCCGCCTGCGGCAGGCGGCTATCTCATGCAGGCTGAATTCGTACGTTCTGTTCGACCTCTTTTCTCCACGCGTTTTCTCCCGTCCGGTTCACTCAACTCATTGCAAGAGGCCTCCCCGTGGTCCACAAGCGGGGCACAACCTCTTCGACCCTTTTCACAGAAGGAGGTGGCTATACCAGTTTAACGTTTCTCTGTCATGTAGTGGCTTTGTGCTTTATGTTTACAGGTTCACACTGAAATGGGCTTTCAACAAAGGAGGAGGACGCAATGAAACGAACGATGATATGGGGTATGGGGCTGGCCCTTGCCGCGGCCCTGCTTTGGTGGGGGTTTCAAGGAACAGGTCAAGCGTCGCACAATCCAAGCGTGGGTTACAGCCATAACAACTACATCGGCGGGCCCAGTGACAGCACCAGCGATGGTGATGGCTCCGGTTCGAGTTCGGATCGGACGGGGTTTGACCGGAATGCCGATCGGGTTCCTGATGGGGACAGCGCGGGGTCGGCTGATGATCGGGGCGGCACGGATGGTGACGGCACAGGCGCTGGCGTGCCGGACTGCGTGAACGGCCCTGGTGATGGCACAGGCGTGGATTTCTCCTGCGGCAACGATCTGTTTAGCAGCGACAACGTGAAAGACTATAACGGCGCTGGTGATGGCTATGCCGATCAGGTTCGGGATGACCTCCCGGCCAGCGGCTTCAACCGAGCCGGTGACGATATGACCGATGCGGTTCCCGAGCACACCAACTCGGATCGCTATCGTCTCTCGAACGGTCTGACCAGCACCCAGGGCGACCGGGTGGGCAACCGTGATTGTATCGCGGCGGATAAAGCCGTCGGCGAATGCGATCGCAATACCAACATGGTCAGTGACTGGCAGCGCGACCGGGTCGGTCGTGATGGGAACACGACCTCTGCCGATTGGAACACATTGACCGCCGGTGATGGCACCCCGGATCAGGCAGCGGCCGATATTGCCGCGGGCTTTGATGATCCGGGCCGGCCGAGCCGCGATGGTGACAGCAATGGATCGGATGGGAGCGGCACGCCGGACAGAATCGCCCGTGCCAACGCCGATTCAACGCCCGATGCCAGTCAGGATCGGGACGTTGCGGGCACGTTGCGTGACGCTGGTGACGTCAATCACTCATCGGCTTCCCGCGATGCCTATGCAACAGGCCCTGGCGACAGCACCCACGATTCTGGCTTTGGCGGTGGGTCTGATCAAGGCGGGTTTGGTTACGGCGGCGTGCCGAGTGGTGGTGGCAGCGGAGGCTGCAGCCTGGTCGCGTCGGCATCCGCCACGACCGGCTCCGGCTTCGCCTATCTGCTGGTGCTCTTCGCACCGGTGGCGGTGGTGCTGCTGCGCCGGCTTGGACGGCGTAGTCGGTAGTCCTGCATAGCACGAGCAGTGGTTGTGCCAAGAGGGCCGGGGGTGATCCCCGGCCCTCTTGTATTTTTACGCCACTTGTTATCAACCTAATGATGCGCTATCATTATAGGGTGCGACGAGTTTTTTTCTTCTTACTGGCCGTTGCCGGCGCAACCGTGGCGCTGGCAGGGTTGCCGAGTCCATCGGCAAGGGCTCAAACAACCGCCCCTGTGTCACCGTCAAACCCGGAAATCGAATACCACGCTGATAAGCGAACCGTGACGGTTCACCTCAACGGCATGCCCCTCCGGCAGGTGATTGAGGAGCTGTCACAGCAGACGCAGATCCGTTTTCGGCCTCCGGCTCAGGCCCAAGCGTTTGATAACCGGCCCATCACCGCCTCATTGGAGCAGATGCCGATTGAGCGGGCGATCAAACAGCTTCTTGGACCAAGCAACACCGTGATCATCTATGGAGCCCAACACACGGCAAACGGACGTCGAAATTATCCTGCCATTACAGAGGTCAGGGTCTTCGATCTGGGGATCATTCCCATTGTGGCCACGGCGATCGCCCCTGATAGCGGGAACCAACCCGCCCGTTCTTCAAATCCCGCCAAGCTGGCTGAAAATCAAGCCATACGGGACGCCAAAAAGCAGAAACGCTCCGAGAAGAAACAAGGCGGCAGCAGTAGAAAAGGCGGACGAGGCGGATCCAACACCTCGCAGAATCAATCCTCCTCCCAATCCGCTGATCCCACCAATGCCTCTAATTCAACCAAACCCTCTTCTAACGCCAACAATTCAGACCAATCCAAATCAGGCGGGAGCGGCGGCAAACAGTAACCGGTTATTTCTTGGCTATGCTGGCCTGTTTTTCAGGCAGGCGGCGGTTGGCGAGAATGACGGGGTCGAGCACTTCGCCGCAGGAGAGACAGCGCCAGCCGCTGAAATGGTACTGGCCGGCCTGATCGCAAAAATCAGAAAATCGTTCGGGACTCATCAAGCCGCCGCACCGTGGACATCCCGTGGGCGCCTTGCGAACTCGGGAGAGCGCGTGCGGCTCCTGAGAACGTCGGCGTTTCAAAACGGCCCCACTATAGGACAACAACATCTTGTTGTCAAGTGGGTCCAGCACCCTAGGTATAGATTTCGTAGTGAATCTGCTCCCGCTGAAAGCCCATCCCCTTGAGCGCGGCGCGCGCCGCCTCGATCATCGGCATCAGACCGCAGACATAGACCTGCTTGCCCGAAGGATCCGTCACATGCTTTGGGACATGATCCTGCACATAGCCGGTTGCGCCCTGCCACCGCCCCGGCCGGCTGATGGTGGGAATGAAGTGAAAGGTCGGATACCGTTCGGCCATGCTCAGGAATTCAGACTCATAAAGAATCTCGTCTTCATGCCGCACACCGAAGAAGAGCCAGGCGTGACGCCTGCCTGCCCCCGCCTGCCGGACGGGCAGGGGACCGGCAGGGTCGGTTGAAAATTGATACGGCGCCCATGAGGTGTCGCCCGGCCCGATCGGGAAGAGACCGCGCAGCATGCTTCGAAACGGCGCCACGCCGGTGCCGGTGGCCAGAAAGACCAGATCCGAATCGATGGGCTCCCGCAAAAAAAACTTGCCGATCGGCCCCCGGATTTCAAACGACTCCCCCCCGGCAAGCCGATCGCAGTAGGTGGAGACGTACCCACCCTCCACCCGCTTGATGCAGAGCTCGATCTCCCGCTCCTGATCGGGCGGCGAGGCGATCGAATAGGGTTTGGCCACCGACTGGTCTCCCTTGGGCACATACAATTGAATGTATTGGCCCGGCTTGAAGCGGAATGTTGCGTCATCCTGAAGAGCGAGGGTGTAACTCTTGACGGTGGCCGTCATCGGGACAATCCGCGTGACGGTGACGCGATGATGACCGAAGGGATCTTTATGGACGGCGGGCTCGGCCATGGTGGTAGAGTAACACAAGAAGAGGTGGCTAGGTAGCTGGGTGGCTAGAGAGTGCAACAACGCAAATGTTATCCTAGCTACCTAGCAACCTAACCACCTAGCTACCTCTTTAAGAAATCACCCAACCGAAACAACGACTCCAGCGGCAGGCCCGATGCCTCTTCGACCGCCTTGGCGCCGCCCTCCTCCCGGTCGACGAGCGACAAGACGGCCACGATCGTATGGCCGGCCTCTTTGACCCGTTGGATCGCCTGGCAGATCGACCGGCCCGAGGTGACGACATCTTCCACCACGGCCACGCGCGACCCCGGTTCGAGTCCGCCCTCAATCCAGTTCTGCGTGCCGTGGCCCTTGGCCTCCTTGCGGACGATGAAGGCCCGCATCGGCTCGCCGTTCAGCTCGCTCGTCAGGGCCACGGCTAAAGCAATCGGATCAGCGCCCAGCGTCAGCCCTCCGACAGCCGTGATCCCCCGTCCCTTCAACCGCTCAAAGCACAGCCGGCCGACCAGGACCGCGCCTCTCGGATCGAGCGTGGTCCGTTTGCCGTCCAGATAGTAGGGGCTGGTCTTGCCGGAGGAGAGCTGAAAGGGTTGCTCCGGCCGGTGGGTAAACGACCGCTGTTTGAGAATAGCGAGCAGTCTGTCTCGGTCAGTCATAAGTAAGGTCGCTAGGTTGCTAGGTAGTTAGGTGGCTGGGAAAATCGGGCCCTCAAGAGAGAGAACTGCCTTTCCTAGCTACCCAGCGACCTCGCCACCTAGCCACCTTAAATAAACAGCGTAATATCCGCGTCGCCGGCGAATTCCAGAAAGGTCGCCGCGCCGACCGGCGTGGGTAAACCGTCGATTAAATCTTCCTTCTTGATGTCGAACATCTCCATCGCCATCTGGCAGGGCCAGAGCGTGACGCCGCTCTCCAGCGCGATCTCCAGCAGCTCCGGCACGGTGGCGATTTTTTTCTCCTTGATCGTCTTCTTCATCATCATCGTGGCGAACGCGGTCATCCCCGGCAGCATGCTGACGATGTTCGGCATGTTGACCGGCATGGCCGGGTTGCCCAACGGAACGACCTTCAGGTTGTCCTGGTTGCCCTTCTTCAGAATGTTCAACCCGAAAAACGAAAAATAGACGCCGACCTCCATCTCCAACGCCGCGCCCGTCGTGGCAAGAATCAGCGCGGCGTAGGCGGCGTCGATCGTGCCGCGGGACACCACAGCAATCGCCAGCCGCTTTGGCTTGACCGGCCGCTTGGCCATCTTGGCCAGTTTTTCATCGACCAGTTCGTTGACGCGGGCTTCGATCAGTTCATTCAGCTCTTTGTCGAGAATCGCCATGGCGCACCTCTCATCACTTGACGACGATTTTCCGGATGTAAAATGTGAACACCCCGCCCGCTTCCTTCGCGTCCAGCAATTCATGACCGGTTCGACGGGAGAACGCCTCCATGTCCGGCCTGGAACCGGGATCGGTGGCCGTCATCTCCAACACCTGACCGGCCGTCATCCCGTCGAGCGCTTTCTTCGTTTTTAAAATCGGCAAGGGGCAATTCAATCCCTTGCAATCAAGCCGCTGATCAATTTGAAATTGCACGCTCATCCGTCATACTCCTTTCGCGTCACCGGACACCCTTACCACACAAACACCCGTTCATGACCGACAATCAGCTCGCTCATTTTCGCCGTGTCCACCAACGGATAGGCGGTGTTCACGCCCCGGGCCTGGACGTCATCGGCCGACGCATAGACCGCCGCCATCCCCCCGGGTGCCACGGCGCGAACCCCGTCCTGAACCAACAGCACCGTTGCGTTCCGTCCCTGCCGGCCGGCCGCTTCAAACGCGAGCCGGTCATTCGGCCGCCGGATCAGATGAAGGATCGCCATTGCGCCCTCACACCGCCAGCAAGACGTCCGCGTCGTCCAGCAGGGACAGGGCTGCCGGACGATTCATCCGCTCGATCCCCTTCCGCACGCTGGCCACGTGCGCCTGCTCCAGCGACCCGCTCTCCACCACCTCCCGCACATGGCAGGGGCCGAAGAGCGAGAGCGCCTCGCCGATGTCGGCGCCGCCGGCCAGAGCCGGCTGCAATTCCGCCGCCGCCCCGGCGCCTCCGTCAATATAGAGCACGGTCACCTCGTGATCCCCCAGCGTCATCCCCACCGCCACCCTGAACGCTTCGGTGGTGGCGCTGCGGGCCAATGGGGGGCGCCGGACCAGGACGACCACCCGCTTCATGCCTCTCCAAACGCCAGGAACCGGTCGGCCGCTTTGACCATTTGCGACAGCTCGTACTGGCTGGAAATCTCCACTCGTGGATCGAGTTCGGCCTCTCCCAGCCCCCTCGCCCGGGCCGTCACGGCGCACAAGGCGACCTTGGCCCCCCTCTCCACCAGCCGCGGCAGCCCCAGTGTGGAGTGACCGGCGGTTGCGGCGGTGCGGGTGGCGTGATACACGCCGTCATCCATGAGAAACAGGGAGACCGAATGGCCGGCCGAGAGCAGGCCGTCGGCTAAACGGCCGACGGTAAACCCGTCCTGCGATTCAGGGCTGCTGCAGAGTAAAAATCCGACCTTCATGACAGTAAAACATTGTCACAAAGGCCCGAAGGGGTTGTCAAGGTAAGGGGTAAAGAGAGGTGGCTGGGTGGCGAGGAAGTGCAACGGTTCCCTTGTTTGCCTAGCTACCCAGCAACCTCACCACCTAGCCACCTTTTTTTACACAATCAACGACACGATCAACAACGCGACGATATTGATCACCTTGATCATCGGATTGATCGCAGGGCCGGCCGTATCTTTATAGGGATCGCCGACCGTGTCGCCCGTGACGGCGGCCTTGTGCGTCTCGCTGCCCTTCTTGCCCTGCTCTTCGATATATTTCTTGGCGTTGTCCCACGCCCCGCCGCCGCTGGTCATCGAAATGGCCACAAAGAGGCCGGTCACGATCGTCCCGACCAGCACGCCGCCCAGCGCCACCGGCCCGAGAATGAACCCCACCAGGATGGGCGCAAGCACCGGAATCGCCCCCGGGATCATCATCTTCTGGATGGCCGCCTTCGTGACGATATCCACACAGGTCCCGTACTCCGGCTTCCCTTTGCCTTCCATGATCCCCTTGATCTCCCGAAACTGCCGGCGGACCTCGGTGACCACTTCACCCGCGGCCTCTCCCACCGCCTTCATGCACATCGAGGCAAAGAGATAGGGCAGCATGCCGCCGAGGAACAACCCGATCAGCACTTTCGGATTCGACAGGTCGAAGCTGCTCGAAGCCTGCTCGCCCCCCACGGCCCTGGCATACTCCGCAAACAAGACGATCGCGGCCAAACCGGCCGACCCGATCGCATACCCCTTCGTGACGGCCTTGGTCGTATTCCCCACGGCATCCAACGGATCGGTGATGTTCCGGACATCCTTGCCCAGATGGGCCATTTCGGCGATTCCGCCGGCGTTGTCCGTGATCGGGCCGAAGGCGTCGATGGCCACCACGATCCCGGCCATGGAGAGCATCGAGACCGCCGCCACCGCCACACCAAAGAGGCCCGCCAGCGCAAAGCTGGCCATGATGGCCCCCGCGATCACCACCACCGGAAAGGCCGTCGACTGCATCCCGACCGCCAGCCCCGCGATGATGTTCGTCGCGTGGCCGGTCTCGCTGGCCTTGGCGATTTCCTGGACCGGACGGTAGCTCTTGGAGGTATAGTAGTCGGTGATGAAGACCAGCGCCAGGGTGACCACCAAACCGACCAACGTGCAGCCGTAGTAAGCCATGCCGCTCACACCGCCGACGCCGTTCATCAGCCAGTTGGTCGCGGGATAAAAGGCCACCGCCGCCACGCCGCCGGCCCAAAAGAGACCCTTGTAGAGGGCGCCCATGATGCTGCCCCCCTCGCTCACCTTCACAAACCAGATCCCGATGATCGTGGCAAAGATGGTGAGCCCGCCGAGCAGCAGCGGATAGACGAGCGGTTCGGCCGCACCCTTGAAGAGGGTGAAACCGAGGACCATCGCCGCCACGGTCGTCACGGCATAGGTTTCAAACAAATCGGCCGCCATGCCGGCGCAATCACCGACGTTGTCGCCCACGTTATCGGCAATCACGGCGGGATTGCGCGGGTCGTCTTCAGGAATCCCCGCTTCGACCTTCCCGACCAGATCGGCCCCCACGTCGGCCGCCTTGGTAAAGATGCCGCCGCCGACCCGCGCGAAGACCGAAATCAGGCTGCCCCCGAATCCCAGCGAGAGCAACGCGTGCATCGCCTTGTCCGGCCCGGCGATGGCGGAGGCGACATAATAGAAGCCGGTCACGGCGAAGAGACCCAGCCCGATCAACAGCAATCCCGTCACGGCGCCGCCTTTAAACGCCACCTGCAGGGCCGCGTTCAGACCACCATGCGCCGCCTGCGCGGTCCGGACGTTCGCCCGGACGGCAATCTTCATCCCGACGTAGCCGGCCGAGGCGGAGGCCACTGCGCCAATTAAAAATCCGACCGCGGTCAGCAAACCGAAGTGATCCGACCAGGCGCCCGCCACCCACAGCAGCACAAAGAGCACGGCCGCCACTATCGCCACCGTCCGGTACTGGCGGTTCAGGTAGGCCTGCGCCCCCTCCTGGACGGCCGCGGCAATTTCCCGCATCCGGTCGTTGCCGGTTTCCAACCGCATCACCCAGAAAATCAAATAGATGCCGTAGGCGACCCCGACAGCCGCCGCAATAAGCGCAAAGAGCAATGTGAGTGATTCCGGTGTCATTGACTCAACCTTTCTGTATCAGTGCGTGTACGCCGAACGACGTGAGGCGTTATGTGCGATTGTCGTGCCGATGTCCTGAAGTAGCGGCCGACTTTAACACACGCTATTTTCCGGTGTCAACACGAGCGAAAAAGGTGGCTAGGTAGCAAGGTCGCTGGGTAGCTAGGCAATGCAAGAGCACGCGTGGTTTTCCTAGCCACCTAACCACCCAGCCACCTAGCTACCCAGTCGCCCTTTTTTCTATAATGCTCCATGGCCCTCGGCGACACGCTCCGATTGCCCTTCGAAACCGCCCAGACGCTCAACAGCGCCCAGCAGGAGGCGGTCACATTCGGCGAAGGACCGCTCCTGATCATCGCCGGCGCCGGCACCGGCAAAACACTGGTGCTGACCCACCGGATCGCTCATCTGATCACGGCCAAGCGGGCCCGGCCGGAGGAAATCCTGGCGCTGACCTTTACCGAGCGGGCCGCCCAGGAGATGGAGGAACGGGTCGATCAGCTCGTCCCCTACGGCTACACGGATGTGCGGATCTCCACGTTTCATGCCTTCGGCGACCGGCTCCTGCGCGATCACGCCCTGTTGCTGGGGCTGCCCCCGACCTTTCAGGTCCTGACCCGGCCGGAACAATTGCTGTTTCTGCGCGAACATCTCTTTGAGCTGGGACTGGACCGCTTCCGCCCGCTGGGCAACCCCACCAAGCATCTGCAGGCACTGTTGACGACGATCTCCCGGGCAAAGGATGAAGACGTCCCGCCGGCCGATTATCTCCGCCATGCCGAAGCGTGCGTGACTCACGCCGCGGCGGAAGCCGATCCGGAGCGGCGGGCGGTGCTCCAGGACGAGGCCGCCCAGCAGTTGGAGGTCGCCCGGTGCTACGGCCGCTATCAGGAGCTGCTGGCCGCGGCGGGACTGATCGATTTCGGCGACCAGGTGACGCTCGCGCTCAAACTCTTTCGGGAGCATCCGGCCGTCCTCGCCCGGTATCGGGAACAGTTCCGGTACATTCTGGTCGACGAATTTCAGGACACCAATTACGCCCAGTATTTGTTGATCAAGCTGCTGGGCGGTCATCGGCAGAACGGGCACAATCTGACCGTCGTCGGCGACGATGACCAGAGCATCTATCGCTTCCGCGGGGCGGCGATGAGCAATATTCTGATGTTCGGCCGCGACTATCCCGAGGCCAAACGGGTGGTCCTGTCCGAGAATCACCGCTCCACACAGGTGATCCTGGATACCGCCTACCGGCTGATCCGCCACAATGATCCGGAACGGCTCGAAGTGCACGAGCAGATCAACAAGCAGCTGGTCGCCGCGCGACAGACCGACAACGCGCCTCCCGTCCGCCACCTGCACTACGACACGCTCTCGGCCGAGGCCGACGGCGTGGCCCGCTGGATCAGGGAGGCGCATGACGGCGGCGCCCGCGCCTATCGGGAGATCGCCATTCTGGTGCGCGGCAACGACCACGCCGAGCCGTATCTGAAAGCGCTCAACCTGGCCTCCGTCCCATGGCGCTTCTCCGGCAGCCGGGGACTCTATCATCAGCCCGAAGTGCGCCGGCTGCTGGCCTTCCTGCGCGTCCTGGCCGATCCGCACGACACGCCGCAGCTGCACTACCTGGCCTGCTCGCCGCTCTATCTGGTCCCGATGGCCGACCTGACCGAATGCACCCGCCTGTGCCGCCGGCAGCACGCCAGCCTGCTCACGATTTTTCGCCGTCTCAACACCGATCTCAGCCGGCTGCCCGTCTCGCCGGAAGGACGCGCCTCGATTGCCAGGCTGCTCGCCGATCTGGATGAGCACCGGGAACGGGCCCGCCGCCTGTCGGCGGGCGGCGTGCTCTATGAATTTTTCAAACAGAGCGGCTGGCTCAAGGAGCTCTCCGCCTCCGGCGGAACCGCCCAGACCGCCCGGGCCGAGGCCGAACTGCAGAATATCGCCCGATTCTTTGAAGTGGTCCGGCGATTTGAACTCCGCACGGAGCACCCCACCGTCCACGCCTGCGTCGGCTATCTGACCCAGATGATCGAGGCCGGCGACGATCCGCCCACGGCGCAGGCCGATCTCGACGCCGACGCCGTCACGGTGATGACGATTCACAAGGCCAAGGGGCTCGAATTTCCCGTCGTGTTTCTCGTCAGCCTGGTGGAGCAGCGCTTTCCATCGAGGGATCGGGCCGACGCGATCGAACTGCCCAGGGAGCTGATCAAGGACCTGCTGCCGGAGGGGGACATCCATCTGCAGGAGGAGCGGCGGCTCTTCTACGTCGGGATGACCCGGGCCCGCGACGAGCTCTTTCTGACCAGCGCGCGCGATTTCGGGACCGATCGGACGCGCAAAGTCAGCCGGTTCGTGGTGGAGGCGCTGGGGCTCAATCCCAAATCGCTCCATCCATCGGTGAGCTCGCCGCTCGAGGCGATCGAACGGCATGCCCCCGCGCAGGCGGAACCGGCGCTGCCGGCCGGTTTGCCGGGCGCGCCGGCCGATTCCAGCATTCCGTTGCAGCTGAGCTATTACAAGATCGACGACTACCTGACCTGTCCGCTCAAGTATAAATACACCCATCTGCTGCACATGCCCATCTATCAGCACCACGCCATCATCTATGGCGCGGCGTTGCACCAAGCGATCGCAGCCTATCTGCGCGCCACAATCAGCGGGCATCACATGTCGCTCGCGCAACTGCATGAGGTCTTCGAACGGGAATGGCGCAGCGAGGGCTTCATCAGCCGCGAGCACGAAGAGCGCCGGTTCGCCACCGGCCACGAGGTGCTGGCGCGGTTCTACGCGCGGGAGGAAGCGGCGGCCGCGCCGCCCGCCGGCGTGGAGCAGAGCTTCAAATTCTCGATCGGCGCGAATCTCGTCACCGGCCGGTGGGACCGGATCGACGAGCGGGATGGCCGCGCCGTCATCATCGATTACAAATCCTCGGCCGTGCAGGATCAGAAAAAGGCCGACAAGGAGGCCGGCATCAGCCTGCAGCTCAAAGGATGAGGACGATCTGGAAAAAACAACGGCGACGATTCTGAAGGCCGCCGACGGCATCCGGGCCCAGAACTTTGCCGCCACGCCGGCCTACCTCGCCTGCCAGTACTGCGCCTATCGGGAGATTTGCCCGCACACGGCAAGGGGTTAAATGCGGATTAGTGGAGAAAGGGCGGATTAAGGATTAGTGGGGCAAATGCGGATTAATGAAACAACTGCGGATTAGTGAAGAAAATGCGGATTAGGGATTAATGAGGCAAAAGCGGATTAAGGATTAGTGGAGCAAGGGCGGATTAGTGAAGAAAGAGCGGGTTAAGGGGTAAAAATTCACGAGCGGTCTTTCCCCTTAATCCGCTTACCCCGCTGTTTCTTCATTAATCCTTCAGGCATGTCGGGCGCTTTCTTTTTTTCCAGGCGGTCGATGAGCAGCCCTTCGACCGTCGGCCGGAGGTTGTTCGTCCGGTCGCTCTCCTGCACCGTCCCTTCCAGATCGATCCGGGAGAGGACGAAATACCGCCCCGTCTGAATCGTCATCACCGGCACGGCGAACTGCACGGTGGCGCTGTTCTGCTCGTGCGCCGGCAACGCCCCGATCGTCCGCTGTCCGAGCGGAACATCCCCCCCGTCCAGCTTCCAATCGGTCGACAGAAAATAGCTGACGGTGAAGGGGCGCGCCACACCCTGGTTCCCCTCGTTGACGACCGTGTCGGAAATGCTGGCCTTGAGTTGTTCACCGGCGCCGACCAGCTGCGCGCGCAGTGTCTGGGTGAGCAGATCCGGGCCCAGCGGCAACGCGGCCGGCGTCACGGCGGGCGGCTGGTCGCCCGGTTGGTCGAGCCGCGCGGTCACAAAATAGGCACCGGCCGGAAGGCTGGCGGGTACGGAGAGGGTGAAATCTGGCGTGGTGCGCCGGCCCGGCGGCAGCGGCGCCACCGATTGCCGCCCCAATTCAATCACCGATTGAGCCGTCTTGTCCCCCGCCGAGACGCCGAACGTCAGTGCCACGGGTCCGCTGGGCCGGTTGCCGCGATTGGCCACCGTCACCTTGACCGCCATCGCCGTGCCGTCCGGCTTGAGCCGGGCATCAACCGCTTCGAGGACCGGATCGGCGCCGATGGTGATCCGCTGGCCCGCCGCGGCGTTATTGTCCCGCTTGAGTTCGGCCACGCGCCGGTCGGGATCGACCTGAATGATGACGAAATACCGGTTGGGGTCCAGCGTCGCCGGCACGGCCAGCGCCGTGGTCATCATCGATTCGCCGCCGGCCGCCAGCGCGGTGATCGTCCGCGAGCCCAACACCGTCTCATGGCCGTCCGTCACACCCGTCACGGAGAGGGCATAGACCACCCGCACCGGCGCGGCGAGCGGTGCGCGGCCGTAATTTTTCACCGTGTCGGTCACCGTGAGCCGGTCGGCGGTCGGCGACAGCGACGCCGTCGTCTTGCCGAGGGCCAGATCCACCCCTTCATTCATCAACGAATCGGTCGCGCGCCGGTCATTCTCCTCCCGGGTGTCGACGCCGGAGGCCGAAACCGCCGCGACTAAACGCCATCGACGGGCACCGGCGCCATCAGGCACCGTGACGGCGGTCGAGCCGGTTGACTTGGCGCCGGGTGCCAGTCCGCCGTCGATCGTCCGCCGGCCGATCACCGTGTCCGTCCGATCCGCACCGGCGCGGGTCGCGTCGTCCTGCATCAGGTAGCGCACGGTAATCGGACCGTCGGCGGGAAGCAGTCCCTCGTTGGCCACCATGTCCGTGATGGTGAGCTGCAAACCGTCGGACGACGGCTCAGCCGCCACGGCGGCCACCTTCAAGTCATAGCCGATGACCAGCGGGTCGCCGCTACGCCGGTTATTGGCCCGGTCGTTGTCCGCGATCCGCTGCTCCGGATCGAGGTCGCCGATCAGTCGATACCGGCCGGCCGAAAGCCCGGCCGGCAGCGCAACGGTCGTCGTCGACTTCCGTTCTTCGCCCGGGGCGAGCGGGCCGGTCAACTCCCGTTGGCCGATGACCGGAGCGGCCTGAATCGCCACGGCGGAAGGCATCTTGGCGCCTGCGTCTTCTTTGACCAGCCGATAGGTGACCGCCACGGGGCCGGCAGCGGCATAGCGGCCGACATTTTTGATCTGATCGGTGATGACGAGTTGCCGGTGACCGGCATCGATCTGCGCGGAGAGCGCCGTCAGCGCGACATCGGGCCCCAGCGTCACCTGGCTGCCCCAGTAATCGTTGTTGGTCAGGTCGAGCTCCGCCACGCGCGACCCTTGCGCCCCTGGCCCCCCTTGTGATGATCCGGCGGCCGGCGCTCCCTCTTGTGACGACGGATTGACGCGGCCCAGCACAAAATAGCTCCCCGATGGCAGCCCGGCCGGCAGGGGCAGACGGGTCGAGGCCGTCGACTGCTCGCCGGCCCGCAGCGCGGGCAACGGCCGCCGCCCCAGTAGAGGATCGGCATCCTGAATGGCGCCATCCGCGGAGAGATAGTAGGTCATGATCGTCGCCGCAGACGTCGGCAGCAGTCCGCGGTTGACAATCAGGTCGGTCACGGTGACGGCGGCGCCGTCGGCCGTCAGCTCAGCCTTCAACTGCGTGACGATCAGGTCCGCCCCCACGTCGACGGCCGACCCGCCGACGGCCCGGTTGTTGGCGCGGTCGGCGTCGGCGATCGCGCCCTCGTCATCCACCACCACGGCGACGCGGTAGCGGCCCGGCTGCAGCGTCGGAGGAAACGTGACGGCGCCCGTCTTGCTGGCCTGCCCGCCGGCCGGCAGCGGGCCGTTCAATTCCCAGCGGGCCAGCCGCACGAGCGATGCGGAGTCTGGCATCTGATTGTTTGGGGAATCGTTGACCAACCCGACGGTGATCCTCACGGGTCCCGGCGCCGGTTGCCGCCCCTGATTGGCGATATCCACGGCGACGGTGACCGTGCCGCCGTCCAACCGGCTCATCACCTGCCGGACGGTCAGATCGGACCGCCACTGCTTGAGATCGACCAGTTGCTGCGCCCGGCTGAAGACGCCCGCTTTCGAATAGAACGTGAGCCGGACCGTATAGCGATCGGGGAGCAGTTCCTTCGTCTCCCACACCGCCAGACGGCCTGAAGCGACCGGCTGCTTGAGCGTGGCGATCGGAGTCCACGTGGAGGGGAATTCCCCCTGGCCGTATTCCACGACGGCGCTGCCGAAATCGTCGCCGGCGGCGCTCCCTTCAATGATGAATCGGGTCGACAGGACGGCCTGGCCGGATGCCCCAGCCGCAGACGATGAGTCCGGCGCGATCGGACGAAGCTCGACGGCCGGCTCCGCCGCCGGCGCAAGCGGCAAACCGGCCGACCACCAAATAATCAAGCCGGCGAGCGCACCGAGCAGGACGCGCCATGCCGCCCGACGAATACCCCGATGCATACGATGACGATTATGGTTTGGCAAAACCGATCCGCTTCTGTTCATCGGGGATGGCAATGACCTTGATTTCACCGAATTGCGCTTCATACCGCTTGACGTTGTCCTGCAGCGCCATCAACAGCCGTTTGGTGTGGCCGGGGCTGGAAATAATCCGGGCCAGCACCTTGGCTTTCGGCTGTTGCGGCGTCAAAAAGAGAAAATCCAGCAAAAATTCCGATTCGGTATGCGAAATCATCGCCAGGTTGGCATAGGTGCCCCTGGCCACGGCCTCATCGATTTCAATCGTGATCTGCGGTCCCGCCGGCGGTTGCGTCATGATGTCCTCTCCCTCTGAAAATAATGCGAGTTTGCTCCTTTATTATACCCGTTTTCCCGCCTTGCGCCAGCAGAGCAGGTAGCTAGGTGGTTAGGTAGCCGGGCAGCTAGGAAAACCGCATCGATCGTAGTTCCTAGCTACCTAGCAACCTTACTACCTAGCCACCTTCCCTTTGCCTGGCTACCTAGCAACCTTACTACCCAGCCACCTTCCAGCCACCCAGCGACCTTGCTACCTAGCCACCTTTTTTCCCAGCCATCCAGCCACCTAGCTGCCTAGCCACCTTTTCTGTCATTTTGACACCCCCCGAACCCTATGCTAGGTTTGAATCACACACGATGAGCATGCCGTCATGCGTCAACCCACCGCTCCCGCCACCACACCCCTGATCATCGCCCATCGCGGCGCCTCCGGCTACGCGCCTGAGAACACGTTGACCGCCTTTCGCAAGGCGGTCGAACTGGGCTGCCGGATGATCGAACTGGATGTCCGGCTCAGCGCCGACGAGGTGCCCGTCGTGCTGCACGACGGCACGCTCGCCCGCACGGCGGGTGATCCCCGCCGGATCAATCAATTAACCGTCGAGCAATTGCGGCAATTGGACGCCGGCAAGTGGTTTGCGCCGGAATTTACCGGCGAACGGATCCCGACGCTCGCCGAAGCGTTGAACACCATTCCCGACACAGTGACGGTCAACATCGAGCTGAAACCCAACACGCCCGGCCAGCTTCACCGGCTGGCAGAGCAGGCCTATGCCGTGATTGCAGAGCAACGAGCCGAGCGGCGCGTCCTCTGCTCGTCCTTTGCGCATAAAGTATTGTGGGCGTTGCGCCGCCGGGCGATCGCGGTGCCGATCGGCTATCTGGTCGAGGGACGGGTGGCCCAGGAGCACTTCACCGAGGCCAAGGGATTGCAGGCCTCGGCCCTTATTCTACAGGGGCAGTGGACGACGCCGGCCGTCATCCGCCAGGCGCATGCCAACCAATTGAAGGTCTTCTCCTACACGATCAATCGTCCGCTGCAGATGCGCCAACTGCTCACCCGCGGTGCGGACGGCCTCATGACCAACTATCCCGACCGGCTGGCGCAGGTCATCGACCGGCTCGATCAGGAACTAGCCGCTCAACGCCCCAGCCGCCTCCGCGCCTAACCTCCTGCTTTACTATCCACTCTCCACTTTCCACTCCCTTGATTGACCACAAACCGCATGTTAAGATTACTTCACTGTACAAACTCCTCACCCCCTTACTGTTGACAGGAGGCTGTTGTTCATGGATGCACCCAAACCGCTGACTTCCCCGCTGGCCCCCAAGGTTCAGGAAGTGCTCGATTCGATCCGGCCCGCGCTGCAGATGGACGGCGGCGACTGCGATCTGGTCGACGTCTCACCCGACGGTGTGGTCACGGTGCATATGAAAGGCGCCTGTGGCGGCTGCCCGTCATCCAGCATGACCCTGACGATGGGAATTGAGAAACGGATCAAGGCAAAAGTACCTGAAATTCAGAGGGTTGTGGCTGTTTAGCACGTTCCGCCCGCTCTAATTGGACCCCACGGCGTGGCCGTACGCACCTGCGATTCCCCCCAACCCCAGCAGGGGCCGGTCCTGCCCGACTCGCTAACAGCCGGCCGTGAACGCTGCCAGGCCATCGGCCAGGCACTTGGCCGGGTCGGCCTTTATCAGCCCGCGCAGCTAACTGGGGACAAGCCGACCCACGCGGAATCGGCGCCGGCCGCCAACACCTGGCGGATCTCACCCGAGCCGTTCTGGCTGACCCCCGCCGAAGCCTCATTTTTCCAGACGCTCGGCGCCCATCTTCAGGCCTTTTATCGAGCGATCAACCAGCTCTATCATGCCAGTCGCAAGGGGCAGCAGCCGGTCTGGATCAGCCGCTACTTCGACCAGGGCAAACCCGAGACGATCATCGATCTCGGACGGATGAACCGGTTCAAGCAGCAGCTTCCCGGCGTGATCCGTCCCGATATCATTCCGGCCGCCGGAGCCAATTGGGCAATCACGGAACTCGATGCCGTGCCAGGCGGCATCGGCCTGACGGCGGCGTTGGCGGGCGCATATGCCAACTCGGGGCCGTTTTCAAACCAGCTAATCGGCGGCCCCCACGGAATGATCGAGGGCTTTGCGGCGATGATCCGGGCCGCGGCCGATCAACACCGGCCGCACGACGGACCGTCCCCATCATCGCATAACCCGCTACTCGCCATTGTCGTATCGGAAGAATCGCGCGACTATCGCGCGGAGATGGCCTGGCTGGCCGACGCATTGGGCCGCCATAACATTCAGGCGGTCTGCGTCGCTCCGGACGAGATTCGCTTTACCGAATCACACCTGGAATGCGACGTGAACGGCCGCTCCAGCCAAATCGACGTGCTCTACCGGTTTTTCGAACTGTTCGATCTGAAAAATATTCCCAAATCGGACTTGCTCCTCTACGCCGCCAAGAAGGGGCTGGTGGCCATGACGCCGCCGCCCAAAACCTACCTTGAGGAAAAGCTGGCCTTTGCGCTCCTCCATCATCCCGCCCTGCGCGCATCCTGGCGGAAGGCGCTGCCCGACGAGACGCTGGCGGTGCTGTTCGGCATGATTCCGCCGACCTGGATCGTCGATCCCGCCCCACTCCCGCCCCACGCCGTCATCCCGGGGCTGGAGATCGAGGGAGAGCCCGTGACCGATTGGTCGCAGATCGGCCGGGCGTCGCAGAAGGCGCGGCAACTGATCCTGAAGCCGTCGGGCTTCTCCCCGCTCGCGTGGGGCAGCCGGGGCGTCGTGGTTGGTCACGATTTGCCTCAGGAGGCCTGGGCCGAGGCGGTTCAACAGGCCGTGAATGGTTTTGCGCAGACACCGTATGTCCTTCAACCCTTCGTGTCGGGCCGGCCCTACACCATGTCCTATTGGGAGTCGAACACCGACAGGATCGTGGAGCTCAAAGGCCGGGTTCGATTGTCGCCCTACTATTTTTCGGCCGGTGATGAAATCCGGCTGGGCGGCGTCCTGGCTACGTTCTGTCCTATGAATAAAAAACTGTTGCACGGCATGAGCGAGGCGATTCTCGCCCCCTGCGCGGTGCGTGACACCGCCGGCCCAGAGGAGCGTCCATGAGCGACCAGCACTGGTTAAAACTATTCCGGGAAGGCGTCTTCAATGCCGAGAGCCTGGCCGAACACCTCGACATGACGCCGGGTGAGCTGCCAGACAAATTAAATGACGCGATCGCCGATTACCCCGTCCGGATCAACGACTATTTTCTCAACCTCATGAAAGAGAAGGGCGACTCGCTTGCGCTTCAGGTCGTCCCCTCGGCGGCCGAAACGGAGCAGGGCGTCGAAGCCCATTTTGAAGATCCGCTGGCCGAGGAGGCCGACAGCCCGGTGCGCGGCTTGGTCCACCGCTATCCCGACCGCGTGCTCCTCATGGTCACCACCCAGTGCCCGATCTACTGCCGCTTCTGCACCCGCAAGCGGATTATTGGTAAACCCGGCATCATTTCAACGGCGACGATCGAGGCGGGCATCGACTATATCCGCCACCACCCGGAAATCCGCGACGTGTTGCTCTCCGGCGGCGATCCGCTCATGGTCAAGGATGAGCTGTTGGAGCGGATCCTCCGGTCGCTCCGGGCGATTCCTCATCTGGAAGTCCTCCGGATCGGCACCCGCGTCCCCGGCGCGCTGCCGCAGCGGGTGACACCGGAGCTGTGCGCCATTCTCAAACAGTTCCATCCGCTCTATATGAACATCCATTTCAATCATCCGGACGAGATCACGCCGGAGGTCGCCAAGGCCTGCGCGCTGCTGGCCGATGCCGGCATTCCTTTAGGCAGCCAGACCGTCCTGCTCAAGGGAATCAACGATGATCCGGAGATCATGAAGCAATTGATGCACAAACTGCTGACGATCCGGGTCAAACCCTATTACCTCTACCAGGCCGATCTGATCAAAGGCACCGAGCATTTCCGGACGACCGTGGAAAAGGGGCTGGAGATCATGGACGCGCTGCAGGGCCACACCACCGGCTTTGCCGTGCCGAAATATGTGATCGATGCGCCCGGCGGCGGCGGCAAGGTCCCCGTCTCCCCCCAGACGCTCATCGGCCTCTCGCCGGAGGACGCCGTGATCAAAAACTACGAAGGCAAAACCTACCGCTATCCGCAGCCCAAAGAACCCGCGCAGGATTGTGTCGAGCACCCCTCGGCCAACGGCAACAACCCCACTCCTTGCGAGCGGTAAAGGACAGGGGAATTGGGGTCAGAGTGAGCTGACCCCAATTTTTCACGACACCGGCAAGGGTGCGACATCCCTGATCAGATGTGGAAATGCCACCGCCCGTATCCCCTTGGCCAGCGGGAACGTCTGGTCCCCCGGATAGATCAGGTCAAGCCGCGTCAGCCCAAGATCCTTCATCGCGATGCGCATGGACGGCGACACCGATGGGCTCATGGTGCGCTTGACTTCAAACCCGAGCCGCCGTCTCCCTCGAATCATGAGCAGATCCAATTCCGCGCCGCCATGCGTCGCCCAATAAAAACATTCCGAGCGATCGGCGCGGACATGACGGATCACGGCATCCAGCACAAACCCTTCCCACGACGCGCCCACCTTGGGATGATGCTCAACATCCACTCGCGTGCGAAGATTGAGCAAGGCGTGCAGCAGGCCGCTGTCCGTAATATAGACCTTCGGCGCTTTCACCTGCCGTTTTGAGATATTTTCATGCCACGGCAGAAGCTGCCGCACGACCAGCGCGGCGGAAAGTCGATCAAGATAGCCGCGCACCGTCGTATCGGCCACGCCGAAGGCGCGCGCAAACTCCGAGCTGTTCCAGGTCTGTCCATGCGTGTGCGCCAGCATGGTCCAGAACCGCCGCATCGTGATGGAGCTGATGTGCACGCCCAGTTGCGGCAGATCCCGTTCGAGAAACGTCCGGACAAACTCCTGTCTCCAGGCAAAACTCCCGGCCGAGGTGCGGGCAAGCAATGATCTGGGGAAGCCTCCCCGCAGCCACAGGATGTCCTCTTGGCCGCGGCCGACGTCAGACAGTATCAACCCTCCGATCTCCACATAGGCGATGCGTCCCGCCAGACTCTCTGAGCCCTGCTGCAATAATTCCGGCGAGGCGCTGCCCAAGATCAAGAACGTCGCGCGTCGCCGCGGCCGATCGGCCAGAACGCGCAAAACCTCGAACAGCCCCGGCGCGCGTTGCACTTCGTCGATCACCACCAACCCCTTCAAGGACTGCAATGCCAGCATCGGGTCGGACAGCCGGGCCAGGTCCTGCGGGTGTTCGAGATCAAAATACGATGCGGTGCCGTGCCATCCGCGAGCCAGCGCGCGCGCCAACGTCGTTTTCCCCACCTGGCGCGCCCCAATAATCCCCACCACCGGATTGCGGCGAAGCAGCCGCCGCAAGGCGCTCAGCTCGTGTCTCCGTCCGATCATGGATAATACTATACCATGAAAGTTCGGTTATACAAACTGAGTTTTCAATGTGTGATGAAGACGCGCCGAAGCGGGGCTCGGCGGTGGTTGCACCTCGACGGGGAGCGATGATCGATTCGCCATATAGACCCGCAAGCCCTTCAGGCTCGATTCCGGCGTCTGCGCTCCGGAATAGTCGATGCCGATGTAGCGGTCGAAGGACGGCATGAAAATGGGGACGGATTTATTTTGTTCCCTTCATAGTAAACCTAAAACACCGTGGTTAAGCCCCCATTTACCCGCCCGTTTTGACTCGTTTCATCAATTTCTCAATATGTTATCTTGGTCCGACCCCGGCCAAACCGGCCAAATCGCCCGATTAGTGACCTTATTTTCAGGGGACGGGGGAGGCCCCCGATCCGACAACAACCCGGTTGCGCAACGGCTTCGTTGAACGTTACAATGGGTGTCCTATGGCATCGGTGACCCAAGAAGCCGTTCTGGCCGCGCTGAGCAAGATCCAGGATCCCGATCTGCACCGGGATATCGTCTCGCTCGGCTTCGTCCAGAATCTCACGATCGCCGATTCGACCGTCGCGTTCGACGTCGTCCTGACCACACCGGCCTGTCCGGTCAAGGATCAGATGCGCGACGAAGCCACCCGGCTGGTCTCCGCGATTCCCGGCGTCTCATCGGTCAAGATCAACATGACCTCCAATGTGACCAAGGGGCGGAGCCAGGTACGGGAAAACTACATCCCGCAGGTGAAGAACACGATCGCGGTCAGCAGCGGCAAGGGCGGCGTCGGCAAGACGACCGTCAGCGTCAATCTGGCCGTCGCCCTGGCGCAGTCTGGCGCCACGGTCGGGTTGATGGATGCCGACATGTATGGCCCCAACGTCCCGATGATGATGGGTGTGAAGCACCCCCAGGAAGGGTCGGCGGAGAACAAAATCAAGCCGGCCGAACGGTACGGCGTGAAGATCATGTCGATCGGTTTTTTTGTGCCCGAGGACCAGCCGATCGTCTGGCGCGGGCCGATGATCCACGGCGCGATCCAGCAGTTTTTGCGCGATGTGGAGTGGGGCGAGCTCGATTATCTGATTGTTGATTTGCCGCCGGGCACGGGCGACGCCCAACTCTCCATCGCCCAGTTGGTGCCGATGACCGGTGCGGTGATCGTCACCACGCCGCAGGAAGTGGCGCTGCTCGATTCGCGCAAGGGGCTGGAGATGTTCAAGAAGGTGAATGTCCCGCTGCTGGGGATCGTGGAAAACATGAGCTATTTCGTCTGCCCCCACTGCTCGAAGACGACTGAAATCTTCAGCCGGGGCGGAGGTGAAAAGGCGGCCGAGAAACTGGATGTACCCTTCCTCGGCGCCGTGCCGATCGATCCGGCGATCCGTCAGGGCGGCGACGAAGGACGACCGATTGTCATCGCCAATCCCGATTCGCCCCAGGCCAAGGCGTTCGTCGCCATCGCCGGCAAAATCGCCCAGCAGGTCAGCATCCTGAACGCGGCCGCGCCGATTGAACTGAAAATTATTCAATAAAGACCCTGATGGGGACAGATTTGAAATCTGTCCCCATCAGACACGCTCTCACCTTTACCCTTCACCCCTTACCCTTTACCCCTCATCCTTTCCCACCCTTGGCTTTCGGCTCTTAATCCACCCAGGCTTACCTCTCGGTTCCCGTTCACGCAGCTTGATGAGAAACCGGATCGGCGTGCCGGTAAAGCCGTACTGCGCGCGGAGTTGGTGCTCCATAAACCGGAGGTACCCCTTGGTGATGCCATTCGGGCGGTTGGTAAACAGCACAAACGTCGGCGGTTTGACCCCGCCCTGGGTCAGATAGTAGAGCTTGACCATCCGTCCGCCGCGATCGGTCGGCGGGGGCTGCTTCTGCATCAACCGCCGGACTAAACGGTTCAACTGGCCCGTCGTGATCCGCTGGCGGCAGCCGTCCAGCACCCGGTCGAGCTGGCCGAAAATCTTGTTCACGCCCCGGCGTGTGAGCCCCGAGGTATAGAGCACCACGGGGTCGGGGATGAAGGGAAAGAGCCGCTTGATCTCCGACTCCATCGCCTCCCTCGCCTTGTCCACGCCCGCTTTCGTATCCCATTTGTTGATCAGCAGGATCAGTCCCTTGCCCGCCTCGATCACCTGGCCGGCCAGCTTCGTCTCCTGATCGACGATCCCTTCACTCGCATCGATGACCAGCAGCACCACATCGCACCGTCTCAACGTGTCGAGCGCCCGCGCCACGCTGTAGCGCTCCACGTGCGGGTCGATCTTGCCGCGCCGGCGAATCCCCGCCGTGTCGACAAACAGATAGCTGCGGTCTTGATGCGTGACCAGCTCATCGATCGCGTCCCGCGTCGTCCCCGGCGTGGCATCCACCACTGCCCGTTCTTCACCGGACAGGGCATTGAGCAGCGTGGATTTCCCGACGTTGGGACGGCCAAGGATGGCGATTTTCGGGGCCTCCGTCGCCGGCTCGGGCGGCGCCTCCCGCTCCGGCAGGCGGGCCACCGCGTCATCCAAGAGCTCGGCGACACCCTGCCCCTCCTCGGCCGAAACCGGATAGAGCGGGCTGATCCCCAGCCGATAAAACTCGTTGACCAGCGCCTTCCCGCCGATGGTGTCGACCTTGTTGACGGCGTAGAAGACCGGCTTCTTCTGCTTGCGCAAGCGTTCCACGACTAATTCATCCAGCGGGGTCAGGCCGTCGCGCCCGTCAAACAGGCAGATCAGGACATCGGCTTCATTGATGGCTTCTTCCGTGCGCCCCCGCCAGTCGCTGGTCGTATAGTGGCGGTCGCGCGTCACCCCCGGCAGATCTTCGACAATCGCCTGCCGCCGGCCGATGATGCGATTAAAAAAGGTCGATTTGCCGACATTCGGCCGGCCGAGAATCGCGATGGTTGGAAGAGATGATGGGGGTGGTGCATCGGCTGCCATGGCGCGGGGAGCCTAGCATGCGCGCGGCGATCAACGAAATTGGAACGTGTCCCTATTTTTGAGACAGGTCGCGGTGAAACTGACCCACTACCAGGTATCCCGCTCGCTTGCGATCATCCGACCCGTGTGATAAGAATAGGCGCGGCATTGAAATCAAGGGGAGATGCGCTCTCCCCTTGATAATCCCCAGCGCCATACGCACCTAATGGTTAAGTACGACCATACGCAGATCGAGCCCGCCTGGCAGGCCCGCTGGCTGGCCCGGCAGACGCCCATCACCGAGGATGGGGACCGGGCCGGCAAATATTACTGCCTCGTCATGTTCCCCTATCCCTCGGGCCGGATCCACATGGGCCATGTCCGCAACTACACAATCGGCGACGTGATCGCCCGTTCCCATCGGCTGCGCGGCCGCCACGTCCTCCACCCGATGGGGTGGGACGCCTTCGGCCTCCCGGCGGAGAACGCAGCCATCGAGCAGGGCGTCCATCCCGCCAGTTGGACGATGCACAACATCTCCTACATGAAGCAGCAGTTGCAGCGGCTGGGCATCTCCTACGACTGGAAGCGGGAGGTGACCACCTGCCGGCCCGATTATTATCACTGGAATCAATGGTTCTTCCTGAAGATGTACGAACGGGACCTCGCCTACCGGAAACGATCGGCCGTGAACTGGTGCCCCAAGTGCCGGACGGTCCTGGCCAACGAGCAGGTGATCGACGGCGCCTGCTGGCGGTGCGACTCGCCCGTTGCGCAGAAGGAGCTGGAGCAGTGGTTTCTCCGGATCACCGCCTATGCCGAGGAACTGCTCGCCGGCTGCGACCGGCTGACCGGCTGGCCCGAGCGGGTGTTGACGATGCAGCGCAACTGGATCGGCAAAAGCGAAGGCGCCGAGGTCGAGTTCCCCCTGCAGGACGGTTCCGGCGCCATCACGATCTTCACCACGCGGCCCGACACGCTCTACGGCGCCACGTTCATGAGCCTGGCACCCGAGCACCCGCTGATTGAGCGGCTGATCCAGGGCAGACCGGAAGCCGCCGCGGTGCGGGCGTTCGCCGAAGAGGCCCGGCGTTTGGATCGCACGGCCCGGCTCACGGGCAACTTTGAAAAAGCCGGCGTCTTCACCGGCGCCCATGCGATCAATCCGCTCACCCGCCAGCCGATTCCGATCTGGGTGGGCAATTTTGTATTGATGGAATACGGCACCGGCGCGATCATGGCCGTGCCCGCCCACGACCAGCGCGATTTTGAGTTCGCCAAAAAATACCACATCCCCATCCGCGTCGTGATTCAGAATGCCGATCGGTCGCTGCGCGCCGAGACGATGCCCGAGGCCTACACCGAGGAGGCGGGCTGGATGGCCGACTCCGGCTCCTTCACCAATCTCTCCCAGGCCGCGGGCAAAACGACGATCATCAATCATCTCGTGGCCCACGCCCTCGGCAAGCGGACCATCAACTACCGCCTGCGCGATTGGGGCATCTCCCGGCAGCGCTATTGGGGCACGCCGATTCCCATCATCTATTGCGACGCCTGCGGCGTCGTGCCGGTGCCGGAGGCGCAACTTCCCGTTGTCCTGCCGCGCGACGTGCCCTTCACGGGCAAGGGCGGATCACCATTAGCCGAAAGCGCGGAGTTTCTCAACACCACCTGTCCGCGCTGCGGGGGGAAAGCCCGGCGGGAAACGGACACGATGGACACGTTCGTCGATTCCTCCTGGTATTTTCTGCGCTATACCGCCCCGCGGGAAACCGCGCAACCGTTCCGGCGGGAGGCCGCCGACTACTGGATGCCGGTCGATCAGTACATCGGCGGAATCGAGCACGCCGTCCTGCATCTGCTCTATTCCCGTTTTTTCACCAAGGTGGTCCGGGATCTCGGCCTGACCTCGGCCGATGAACCCTTCACAAATCTCCTGACCCAGGGCATGGTGATCAAGGACGGCGCCAAAATGTCCAAGTCGAAGGGCAACGTCGTCGATCCCAACGTGCTGATCGAGAAATACGGCGCCGACACGGCCCGGCTCTTCTCACTCTTCGCCGCGCCGCCGGAAAAGGATCTCGAATGGGATGATCAGGCGGTCGAGGGCGCCTCGCGCTTTTTGCACCGGGTCTGGCGGCTGGTGACCGATCAGACCGGGCGGGTGCAGACGGCGGGCGCGCCGCCCGACCCCGAGCGGGCTTCGCCGCGCGTTCAAACGTTGCAGCGCGCCACCCACCAGACGATCCAGCGGGTGACGGCCGATCTGGACAAGTCCTTCCAGTTCAACACGGCCATCGCCGCACTGATGGAGTTTTACAACACGATTGCCCAATGGCAGGCGTCCACCCCCGACGGCGCACAGGCGCCCGCCGGCGACGCCGACGATCGGGCGGCCCTGGCCGAGGCGTTGCGCGCGTTGCTGGTCCTGCTCAGCCCGTTCGCGCCGCACCTCACCGAGGAGCTCTGGCAGCGGCTGGGCCATACGGCGTCCATCTTCGCCGAGCGCTGGCCCGTGGCCGACCCCCGCTGGCTCAAGGACGAGCTGGTCACGATCGTTCTGCAGATCAACGGCAAGTTGCGCAGCCAGCTGCAGGTGCCCCCGGAGCTGGATGAGCGGGAGATCGAGACGCGCGCGCTGGCCGATCCAAAATTGCAGCCCTATATTGAAGGCAAAACCATCCGTAAACGCATTTATGTACCGGGCCGGCTGTTGAATCTGGTGGTATAAAATGGGGCAAGGGTCAAGTAGCAAGGGGCAAGGAAACCGTCATGTTCTCCATGACCCATGCCCCTTGACCCTTGACCCTCTTAGCCAGCGCCGATGCTGCGCAGCATGGCAGTTGGCTTTGCCTCTTCTGGTCATACTTATGGCGCTGGCGGCCGGGTGTGGCTATACCATTGGATCATTGGGCGGGGCGTCAGACGCGGCGGGGAACAGGTCAGGCGGTTCAGGCGGGCCGTCCCGGACGCTTGCCATGCCGCTTCTGGACAACGCCACCGCCGAACCGCTGCTGGGCGAGATTGTCTCGGAGCGGCTGAAGGATCAGTTGATTGCCGCCGGCCACTGGCGCATCGTCGGCGCCGGCCAGGCCCCGGAACTGCTGCTCAACGGTCATATCACCAAACTCAAGACCACGCCGGTCGCCTTCAACGCCGACAACCGTGTGACTGAATACCAGATGGATGTCCACCTCAACCTGATCCTGACACGGGTATCGGACGGCTCCACGGTCTGGTCGGTGTCCGATCTGATCGGCTCCGCCGATTACTATGTCGATGAGAACAACGTCGCCTCGTCGCGCGAATCGAAGGAGCGGGCTTTTCGGGACGCCGGACAGCGGCTGGCCGAGGAGATCACCCAGCAGCTCGCCCTGCTGCCGGCCGCGCCACCGGCCCAAACTAAACCCAAGTCCGACGCCAACACCGTCAAATGAGCCGCTACGCCTCGACACCGGGGCTCCGGCCCCACGACCTGCGCGCCGCTCTCAAGAAAGCGCCGCCGGCGCCGCTCTACTTCTGCCTGGGGGAGGAACCCTATCTGATCGCGCAGGCGCTCGACCTGCTCCGGGCCGGGACGGTGGGACCGGATGACGTGTTCAACTACCAGCGATTCGACGCCGGCGAAGCGTCGATCACCGACATGCTCACGGCCGTGGACACGCTGCCGGCCTTCGCCGAGCGGCGCCTGGTCGTCATCGCCCATGCCGACGCGCTGCTGGCCGAGGCGCAGGCGGCGTTGCTGGCCGCGCTCGACACGCTCTCCTCCACCACCTGTCTGGCGATCACGGCGGCAAAGGCCGATCAACGCCGCCGCCTCTTCATCCGGCTGAACCAGCATGCGACCGTGGTCAACTGTCAGCCGCTGCTGGAGCGGGAATTACCGGGCTGGCTCGCCGCCCAGGCGGCCGCGCTGGAGCTGCAGCTCGAGCCGGACGCCGCGCACGCGCTCATCGAGCAGACCGGCTCATCGCTGCACGCCCTGGTCAACGAGCTGGAAAAACTCAAGCTCCACGCGGGCGGGAACAGCCGGGCCGGCCGGACCGTGATCACGCTCGACGCGCTGCAGGCGGTTGCCTCCCGGGAACGGGACCGTTCGATCTTCGAGTTGACCGATGCCGTCGGCCAGCGGCGCTGCGCCGCCGCCCTGTCGATCGTCCGGCGGTTGCTGGACCAGGGCGAGCAGCCGGTGGGGATCACGGTGATGCTGACCCGCCACCTCCGGAGGCTCTGGCTGGCCAAGGCGGCCCGGGACGCCGGCGCCTCCCCCGCCGACCTGTCGCGACGGCTGGCCGTCGCGCCGCGTTACGCCGAGACCCTCAGCCGCCAGGTGGCCGGTTTTACCGCTGATGAGTTACGGCAGGGACTGGCCCATTGCCTGACCGCGGATGCGCAACTCAAGGGGGGGCGATTGCCCAAGGATCAGGTCGTGGACGGCTTGATTCTCGAACTGTGCGGGAAGCTGCCCGGACCATTGATGGTGACGCCCTAAGCCCCATGCGCGATTGGCATGGGGCTTGGAAAATGGAGAATAGAGAGTGGAGGTTGGAGTATGAAGAGCAAAAGAACGGCGGCTGGTGCGGCCCGCTGTTCCGATGCTCTATGGTCAGACGATTTATGACGCGGAGGCGGACAACTGATGCAGGCGCTTGGCCAGACGTCCGGTCGTGCGGGATGCGCGCGCCTTCGTGATGATCTTCTTGGATGCGGCCCTGCCGAGCGACGAGGCGACCGGCGGCAGCAATGCGGCGGCCGTTTTCAGATCCTTGGCATCCAGCGCCGCCCGGACGGCCTTCAGCCGCGTCTTCAATTCGGACCGGACGGCCCGGTTTCGCTGCGCTTTGGCGGCGTTTTGTCGGATGCGTTTGGCTGTTGACGGTCGATTCACTCTCTTGCTCCTCGTCGTTCATCCCTGGCGGGAACCCGCCTGGGGAGGCACGTTGTATCACAGCCCCCGACGCCGAGTCAAGCGATGACGGCCGGTCATGACCTGCACCATCACCGCCGGGCCCTGACCGGCGCGGCGGGGCTGATCGGCCTCTTCACGCTCCTGAGCCGGCTGCTCGGCCTGGTCAGGGAAATGACCATCGCGTGGTTGTTCGGCGCGAAAGAGGTCGCCGACGCCTTCTATGTGGCGTTCCGTCTTCCCAACCTGTTGCGGGAGCTGGCGGCGGAAGGCTCGATGTCGGCGGGCTTCATCCCCGTCTTCACCCAATATCTCTCCACGCGCTCGCGACAGGAGGCCCGGCGCCTCGCCAGCGCCAGCTTTACGATCGTCTGTCTGTTCCTCGCCGCGGTCAGCCTGCTGGGGCTGCTCGCGGCGCCGTGGCTCGTGCGGGTGATTGCGCCCGGCTTCGCCGCCCACCCCGACAAATTCGAGCTGACGGTGTTGTTGACCCGGATCATGTTCCCCTTTCTGCTCTTTATCGGCCTGGCCGCGCTGACGATGGGCGTCCTCAACTCCCTGAAGGCGTTCCGGGCGCCGGCGCTCGCCCCCAGCGCGTTCAACATCTGTTCCATCGCGCTGATGGTGGGGCTCGCGCCCTGGTTCGAACAGCCGGTGATCGCGGCGGCGCTCGGCGTGCTGGCCGGCGGCCTGGTGCAGTTCGCCGTCCAGTTGCCCAGCCTCGCCGCCCACGGCATGAGCTTCCGTTGGCGGTGGGAGCCAAACCATCCCGGACTGCGCCAGATGCTCTGGCTCATTCTTCCGACCACGATCGGCCTCTCCGTCTCCCAGGTCAACCTGGTAGTCAGCACCATGCTGGCCTCGCTGCTGCCTGGCGGGAGCGTCTCCTATCTGAATTACGCGATGCGGCTGATCCAGTTCCCCCTCGGGCTCTTCGGCGTGGCCGTCGCCACGGCGATCCTTCCAACCCTGTCGGGCCACGCGGCCCTGGGCGAGCAGGCCGCGTTCCGTCAGACGACCGTGTTCGGCTTGCGCCTGGTCTTTTTCATCACGATGCCCTCGATGGTGGGATTGATCGTCCTGCGCGAGCCGATCGTCCAGCTTCTCTTTCAGCACGGCGCCTTCGATGCGCGGGCGACCGCCGGCACGGCCGTCGCGCTGGTGGCCTACAGCCTGGGGCTGTGGGCGTTCGCCGGGTTCCGCGTCGTCGTCCAGGCTTTTTACGCCATGCAGGACACCAAAACACCCGTGAAGGTGGCCGTCGCGGCGATGGCAAGCAACATCATCCTCGGCCTGCTGCTGATGGGGCCGCTGCGCCACGCGGGGCTGGCGCTGGCCACGTCGATCTCGTCCATCATCAATTTCGTCTGGCTCCTCGCGCTGCTCATCCGGCGGCAGGGCGGCTTCGATCTCGGCGAATTGTTCCGGTCGCACGGCAAAGTGATCCTCGCCTCGCTCACGGTGATCGTGATCGGCTGGCCGATCAGCGCCATGGGCCTCTGGCAGCAGGAGGGCCAGTTCTGGCTCAAAAGCGGCTGGCTGGCCGCCGGACTGTCGGGCAGCGTGGCGAGTTTCTGCGCCGTCAGCGCCTGGCTCGGCAGCGAAGAGCTCGCCGTGCTCTGGCAACTGTTGCGGCGGAAGCTCGGCGGAGGAGCACGCGCATGACGCGCGCACTCGCGCATTTATCGATGCGCAACATCATCCGCCCGCGGCCGCACGCGGGCACGGATCATTGACAAGCACTACCGCGTATGCTATTTGTTAAGTGAAATTGCAACGGGAGGACGCACACGAATCACGATGCACCATCGGCGGCAGTGAGGAGGAAAATTTCGCTCATGCCGTTTCATCCGTCCGGTGACAACCTCGCAAGTGTTTCGGCGTGTTCGCCTCTGTTCGCCGGCCACACCGCTTCCCGCTCATTCACTTCCTTCATCCCGTCATCTTTGCTCTTCGAGATTGCATCAGTCGAACGCACCGCAGCACGATGGATCACCATGTGATCCGTCCGGCATGGGCGCAATCTCGATGACCGTTCCTGACGAGGATGAAAGGGGGTGAGGCGCACAGTGGCAAAAAAGAAAAAAGCAGCCAAGAAAAAGAAAAAGTAAGAGGGTTTTTGATCACCTCAAACCGGGAACCATCATACGTGGTGGTTCCCGGTTTTTTTTGCAGGCCGGTCAAAAAGTTCCAACTGCACGGCCGCAGAAGTGAGGAACACGGAGCGTACTATGTTGTACGTGAGGATTCCGAGCGACCGAGAACGAAGCCGATGGACTTTTTCAGCAGCCTGCAAAGAAAACAGCGGCGGGCGCCGCGCAATTACGACGGCAGGGAGAACGGAGCGGTCAAGACGAGCGGCGCAGGTTGCTCGGTGTGGCGGGGGCTTGCCGGTTCCGGCGCCACGGTGACCCAGGCGTCCGGATGGGCGCGCAGGGCGCGCACCACCTCAAAGTTCATTGCATGGCCCGCGCACGAGGCCTCGACCTGTGCGACCAGCGGCAGTCCCAGCAGGGCCAGGTCGCCGATCATATCCAAGACTTTATGACGGACGAACTCGTCCGGGAAACGCAACCCTTCCGGATTCATCACGCCCTCGTCGCCGACCACCACGGCGTTCTCCAGCGAGGCGCCCTTGATCAGCCCTTTGGCGCGCATCCGCTCCACATCCTTCATAAAGCCGAAGGTGCGGGCCGGCGCGATCCCCCTGGTGAACTCTTCCTCGGTCCAGTGGTAGAGATAGTGCTGGCGTTTGATCACGGCGTCGGAGAAGTCGATCGTGTAGTTAATCTTCGGAAACGGCGCGGGCAACAGGGTCACGCCGGCGCCCGGCCCGCCGATCTGGAGCGGACGGATCAACCGGAGATAGGGCTGCAACTTCGCCTGCTTCCTGATGCCGGCCTGCTGCAGCAAGGCGACAAACGGCGCCGCGCTGCCGTCCAGAATTGGAATCTCAGGCCCGTCGACCTCGATCAACAGATTGTCCACCCGCAGGCCGGCACAGGCCGCCAGCAGATGTTCAACGGTGTGGATCGACGCCCCGTCCGTGCCCAACGACGTCGACAGGGTCGTTCCCACCACCTGATCGGCGATCGCGCGGATCACCGCAGGTCTGGCCAGATCGGTTCGAATAAAGCGAAT
>JACQCE010000053.1 GCA_016201765.1 Nitrospirota bacterium | reverse complement strand
GGCCGCGCGGATCTACGGCGTCGCCATTGATGAGATTCACATCCTCAAGGCGCGGTGCGGCAATGAAGCCGGCGCCCTGGGCATGGCGTATCTGGCGCTGGAGAAATCGTGACGGGAACGGCGGGACGGGGTATACTGTCTTACAGGCGAGATGATCCATGATCGTTAAGGACGAATGCAGATGACGTGGTCGGTGGCGCTTGAGCTGCTGGTCATCGGCGCGTGCGGCGGCGCGGCGTGGTGGGCGTATCGCGCGACGATGAGGTGGTTGGGCGTGTTGCTGCAGGAGGGGCCGCTGACGGTGTACGGCGCGATCCGGCGGTTGGTGGCGGCGGCCGTCTTCCCGCTGGTCTGGGCGAGCCTGCTGTCGGGCGCCTCCCTCCTCCTGCCCCTGGTGACGCCGCCGGCCGGCATCGTCGACGCACTCGTGCCTGTCCTCTGGTTTTTCATGATCTATCCGTTGGCCTCCATTCTCATCGTCCGGCTGATGCCCAAGCGCAGTCCCATGCGCCCGCTGGCGCACCTGGCCGTCGCCGTCGGCCTCGTGGTCCTGGCCGTGCACGCGGTTGAGCGCGACAAGGAGTTGCAGATGGTCGCCAACTATCCGTTGGTGGAACTGGGCCCGGCCGTGATTTCCATCGCCGTCGTGTTGAAATCGATCTTTATTTTCTGGGTGCTCTTCATCATCGCCAGCCGCGTGACGGCCTTTCTGCAGGAGCGGCTGGCCAGCACGACCGACATCGACCCCAGCCTGTCGTTTGCCATCACCCGTTTTTTGAAGTTCTTCCTCTTCAGCCTGGGCGTCCTGATTACGCTCGACACCGTGGGAGTGAAACTGTCCACCCTGACCATTTTCGGCGGCGCGTTGGGGTTGGGACTCGGCTTCGGTCTCCAGAATATCGCCAACAACCTGGTCAGCGGCATCATTCTGCTCATCGACCGGTCGGTCAAGCAGGGCGACGTCATCACCGTCGGGGACAGTTACGGCTGGGTGGTCAAGCTGGGCGCGCGGTATATCGTGGTTCGGACCCGGGACGGTGTGGAGAAGCTCATCCCGAACGCCAACCTGATCGCCACGGAGATCACCAACTGGTCACACTCCGATCGCGCCGTCCGTTTACACGTGAAGGTCGGCGTCTCCTACAAGGCCGATCCGTTCAAGGTTCGCGAGCTGTTGCTGCACGTGGCCGACAATCACGAGCGCGTGCTCAAGTATCCGCAGCCGAATGTCCTCTTCGTCAATTTTGGGGAGAGCGCCATGGACTTCGAGCTCCGACTCTGGATCAACGATCCGCAGGAGGGGATCGAGAACGTCCGGAGCGCGATGCGGTTTGAGATCTGGAAGGTGTTCAAGGAGCAGGGGATCGAGATTCCCTACCCGCAGCGGGAGCTGCACATCAAAAGCGGCGAGGTCGCGATTGCGCCGCCAGCTCGAGAATTTCAGGAATCGTTTCCGCCGGCCGGCAAGACCGATCGGTAAATACCCCTCGACTGATTGTCCAACACCACCTGTGCATTGCGCGCTAGGCCGGCCCGTTTGGGTCGGGTCAGCGGCGTGGAAGCCAGCGGCGCCATGTCGGCATCCGTTTGCATCAACGCCGTCCGTTCGGCATCCAGCCATGGGCCGGCGCCCTCCTGACACCATGGTTGATCGCTCTTCGTTGGCGGGGTGTTATATGGGCAGACCTCCTGGCACACATCGCAACCGAAGAGCCAATCACCGATGCCGGCCCGGTGTGGCTCCGGAATGGCCTGCTTGAGTTCGATCGTCAGATAGCTGATGCAGCGGGTGGCGTCCAGCTCATATGGGGCGACGATGGCGCCGGTCGGGCAGGCGTCCAGGCAGAGCCGGCAACTGCCGCACTGGCTGGTCTGGGGCCGGTCGGCTTCCATCTCCAGCGTTGTGATCAACTCGGCCAGAAAGACCCATGAGCCAAAATCATCCGTGATCAGCATCGTATTCTTGCCGATAAAGCCGACGCCGGCTTCCTGCGCCACGGCCCGTTCCAGCACCGGCCCGTGATCGACATGGCTTTTCACTTGCGCTTCCGGCGCTCGTGCGCGGAGCCAGTCGGTCAACTCGGTGAGTTTGTGCTCGATGAGATCGTGATAATCCCTGCCCCAGGCATACCGCGCAATCCGGCCTGAATGATCGTCTGGCGGCGGGCCGTGATCGCCGGGATAATAATTCAACGCGAGGCTGATGACGCTCCGGGCACCGGGCAGTACTTGGCCGGGATCAGATCGCCGCCGTGGCGCTCGGGCCATGTAGGCCATCTCGCCGTGAAAGCCGCGGCCGAGCCAGCGGTCGAGAAACTGACCGTAGCGCGCAGGCAGTTCGGCGGAGGTGATGCCAACGGCGTCAAACCCAAGCCGGAGCGCCTGGTGTTTAATCTCGGATTCGAGGGACATGACTTACGGTGTGTCGATGTGGATGTGAATCCGTTCCAAGCGGCCCTCATCGCTGAGAAACGCGGTGGTCAGGGCGCTGACGATCGAGAGGATCAGCGCGCCGAAGATGGGCGCCCAGAAGCCGTGGACTTCAAAACCTCGGACCAGTGTGCCGGCCAGATAGAGCATGAAGCCGTTGAGGAGGAACGTGAAGAGTCCCAGCGTGAGAATGTTGATGGGGAGCGTCAGCAGAATGAAGATGGGGCGCAAAATCGCGTTGATAATCCCCAGCACCGCGGCGGCCACAACGGCGGCCAGCGGGCCGGAGACTTCGATGCCCTCAATAACGTAGGCGATCAGCCAGAGGGTGGCGGCATTGATGATCCATCGAACGAGCAGCCCCTTCATGACCCAAGCATTATACCAGTGGCTCTCTACACAAGGAAGCCGGGCAGGCATGCTGGCCGGCGGCTGAAAAAGTGGTATGATGCGTCGCATATGGCCTTAACTGAGTGACAGCTTTCCCGAGGTGAAGCATGAATCGATGGGTCAAGCGGCTCCTGGCCGTGATACTCGTGCTGGCGGCGGTGATCGTGGCCGTCGGTTTCATGTTGGGCGCCATGGTCAAGGCGGGCGTGGAGACCATCGGCCCGAAGCTCACCGGCGCGACGGTGTCGGTCGATTCCATCATGCTGTTGCCCTTGACCGGCCATGGAACGATTACAGGGCTGATCATCGGCAACCCCAAGGGGTTTCACTCCGAGCGAGCCTTCAAACTCGACCGTGTCCGCGTGCGCCTGCGCGTGGCCTCACTTTTTTCCGACACCGTGCTGATCGATGAAATCACCGTGATTGGACCTGAGATCACCTACGAGCAGGGCTTCTCCGGCAGCAATATCAGCGCGCTCCGCGACCATATCGAGTCCGCGAGCCGATCGGACAAGGGGGGCAGGAAGACCGGGGCGGCGGCCGGGCCAAGCGGGAAGCAAGTTCAGATCGGTGATGTTCTGATCAAGGACGGGACCGTGAAGTTGAGCGCCGCACTGTTGAAGGGCGAGGCGGTCGCCGTTCGGCTTCCTGACATCCATTTAAAGGATCTCGGCAAGCAACCGGGCGGCGCCACGGTGTCCGAGGTGTCGGCGGAAATTTTCCGCGCGATCAATGGCGCGGTGGTCAAGGCCGTGTCCAGCTCCGGGACGGTTGGGAAAGAAGGGGTGAGAAAACTCGGAGAGTCCGCAGGTGAGGCCGGTTCAGCAGCACTCAAAAGCATTAAGGGGCTGCTGGGCAAATAACCAGTGCGACGACCCGGGCCCTACGGCGTTCGCTGTTCGTGCTGCAGCTCCTGCAGCCGGGCCTTCGCTTGATCGGCAAACGAGGTGTGAGGGTATTTCTCAATGATTTCCTTGTAGAGCTGGGTGGCGTGTTCGAGATTACGCTGCTGCTCCTCCAGTTCCGCGATCGAATAGAGCTCATGGGCGCGCTCATCGGCTGAGCTGCAGGCGGTGAAGAGGCCCAGGGCGATGGCGAACAGGGGGAGCAGGAACGATCGACGCAATTGAAGAATCGATTTGGGCAAGCCGGTCATGGCGCGGGGGATTATAACATGCCGGTTGATGAAGGATGCTTGATATCTGCTATATTACAGCCATCAACATATAACGAGGAGAGTTGTATGAATCGACTACAGCGGAAAAGTTATTGGATAGATGCAACCCTTGTCAAAAAAGCCATGAAACTGCTTGGGGCAAAATCAGAGTCGGAAGCGATTCGGAAAGCCATCAGCTTGACGGTTCTTCAGAAAGAAGCGGGGAGAGCTTGGATCGCGAATGCCGGCCGCGGAGCAGATTATGCGAGTAAAAGAGGAGATCGCTAAAACTTAGCACGTTTTTTTCGAGCGGCCAAGTATTTTTCTGGACTGATGCCGCCTTTTTCCTGGTATTCCTGCCACGTCGCTTCCAAAGCCTTCAGAAACCTGGGGCTACGCTCTAGCAGATAATCCTCGAAGTCTTCCACGGTTTTTCCCAACATGGCGCAGAAATTATAGCATGATGGCAGGTGGGTCTGGGAGCCAGCCGAAGCCGGTTTCCCCCCTGCCTGCCGGCAGGGGCACGGGCTCGCCCGCAGAAAATTGTTCTCCGACCCAGATTTTCGGCAGTTCATGGACAAAACGAGAGGGCGGCAAAGGGGAGAAGTTTCCAGCGAGCCTGAGCTGCGTTGCGAAAAATAGGACAGATTTATTTTTGCGTGAGGCGTCGGGCCGAACGGCCACAATGGAGCAGGGCTAGGCTACTTGAGGTGTGAAAAATAAATCTGTCCTATTTTTCGTGTGCAGAGACAAGCAGGACAAAAGGGGACAGATTTATTTTTCTCGATCAGACCAGAGCGTTTTCCAAAACGCTCCAATGAAACCGGCAATTGTCGCTGGCAGGAGAATTAACAAATAGATGAAAAAAAGATCAATCCTGACAGTCCAACCTTTTTTAATCGCATATATTTCCCAGAATCCAAACACGGCCCATGCAAAAACCGGAAGTAGAAGAAAGTGTGTATAAATACTACGCTGTCGAATGAAAAGCGTGAAGAGATAAATAAGAAGAAATATGAAAGAGATGGCCCAGATTTTTTCTGGATGACCAATGAGCGCTAATGCTAGAAGGGCGCCTTTCGGCTCCTGCATACTACTTCCGCTTCACCGCGCGCTCGACGGCGGCGGCGATGTGCGGAGAGGTCAGCTTGTAGCGTTCGAAGAGCTCTTCAGGCAGACCCGATTCGGCGTACGTGTCGTTCAGGCCGATGAATTCGATTGGGACCGGTTTATTTCTGGTCACCACCTGAGCGACTCGGCTGCCCAGGCCACCATCCAGCAAATGCTCCTCGGCGGTCACAATGGCGCCGGTCTCGCGCGCGGCGGCGATGATTGCCGCTTCATCAAGCGGCTTGACCGTATGCATGTCGATGACGCGAACCGACATGCCCTTGGCCGCGCACAGATCGGCCGCGGCCAGCGCCTCCCAGGTGAGCAGACCGCAGGCGATGATCGTGGCGTCGGTGCCGACCTGAAGTTGCTTCGCCTTGCCGATCGTGAACGATTCGCCCGGCTGATAGATAACCGGTGACTTCGGCCGGCTCGTTCTGATATAGACCGGGCCGTCATGCGCGGCCGCGGCCTTGACGAGCGCCTTGGTGGAGAGGCCGTCGGACGGCACCAGCACCGTCATGCCCGGCAGCGAGCAGGTGAGTGCGAGGTCTTCAATCGCCATCTGCGAGGCGCCATCCTGTCCCAGGCTGATGCCGCTGTGCGAGCCGCAGAATTTCACGTTCAGCCGCGGATTGGCCACGCTCATCCGGAGCTGGTCGTAGGTTTTGCACACCAGGAACGCGGCGAACGACGACGCGAACGGAATCTTTCCGCTGCTGGCCAGACCGGCTGCAATCCCGATTAAGTTCGCTTCGGCGATGCCGACGTTATAGAAGCGGTCAGGGAAGGCCTTGGCGAAGGCGCGGCTCTTGGTCGAACCGGAGACGTCGGCGTCGACCACCACAATAGCCGGATTCTCCTTGCCCAGTTCGGCCAGCGCGTCGCCATACGCATCGCGGGTCGGCTGGCCCAATATTTTTTGCCGGCTCATGCTGATAACTCCGCGTAGGCCCGTTCGGCTTCTTCCTTCGTCAGCGGCACGCCGTGCATGTCGGGGCGGTTTTCGATGAAGCCGACGCCTTTACCCTTGACCGT
>JACQCE010000055.1 GCA_016201765.1 Nitrospirota bacterium | reverse complement strand
GACGTCCGATGGACCGCGCTTGAAGGCAAATATTTCGTCGCGGCGTTGATTCCCACCATGCCGCTCGCTGAAGCGACCGTGTCGAAACGGGATACGACCGGGATCAGCGCCGCGGTGGCCTTGCCCCCCGGCCAACCGCAGCAATTGGCGCTCTACGCCGGGCCCAAAGAATACAAATCACTGACCGCGCTGCAGGCCGGCCTCGAACAGACAATCGATTTCGGCTGGTTCATGTTCTGGAGTCTGACGCTGGTGCGGTTCATCGCCAAGCCGCTCTTTCTCCTGCTCCAGTTCCTGCACGGCTACACGCACAATTACGGCGTCGCGATCATCATGGTCACCGCACTGCTCAAGTTGCTCTTTGTGCCGTTGACGCACAAGAGCTACACCTCCATGAAGGCGATGCAGTCGCTTCAGCCGAAGATGGCCGAGCTGCAAAAAAAATATAAGGACGACAAGGAGCGGTTCAACCGGGAGATGTTCGCGCTCTATAAAACCCACAAGGTGAATCCCATGGGAGGCTGCCTCCCGATGGTCCTTCAAATACCTGTTTTCGTGGCGTTTTTCAATATTCTTTACACGACCATCGAACTGCGTCACGCCCCGTTCATCGGCTGGATTCACGACCTGTCCGATAAAGACCCCTACTATATTCTGCCCGTGATCATGGGCGTCACCATGTTCATCCAGCAAAAAATCCAGCCCTCGGCCATGGATCCCCGGCAGGCCAAGCTGATGCTGATCATGCCGGTGGTCTTCACCTTCTTCTTCCTGACGTTTCCGTCCGGTCTCGTGCTCTACTGGCTGATCAACAACCTCTTGACGATCCTCCAGCAGTATGTCACGATCAAGCTCCAACCGGCCCCGGCAACGTCGAAATGACTCACACTCGTCTGACCGACACCATCTGCGCCATCGCCACGCCGCTGGGCGTCGGCGGATTGGGCGTCGTCCGCCTGTCCGGTCCCAACGCGCTCGGCATCAGCAGCAAAATTTTTTCTTCCCAACGACACGGGGCCACGTCCTCCGCTCTTGAGCAGGCCGCCAGCCACACCGTCCATCACGGCTGGATGATCGATCCCTCCTCGGGGGAACCGGTCGACGAGGTGCTGCTGACGTTGATGCGGACGCCGCACAGTTACACCCGCGAAGATACCGTCGAAATCAGCGGCCACGGCGGGCCCGTCGTCCTGGCCCGTCTGCTCGAACTCTGCCTGTCGGCCGGCGCCAGGCTGGCCGAACCCGGCGAATTCACCAAACGCGCCTTTCTCAACGGCCGGCTCGATCTGACCCAGGCCGAGGCGGTCATGGCGCTGATCCATGCCGAATCCGAGACGGCCCATCGGCTGGCGCTCCGGCAACTGCGCGGTGAAGTGGCCGGCTCAATCCGGACGATTCGCGACGCGCTGATCGAACTGCTGGCGCAAGCCGAAGCCGGCCTCGATTTCGTCGAGCAGGGCCTTGTGGAGCCGCCGTCCGATCAATGGTGCGGGAGGCTGGACGCGATTCAGCAACAGCTCGCCGCGCTCATCGACAGCGCACGCGTCGGCGAACTGCTGCGCGAGGGGATCCACACCGTGATCGCCGGCCGGCCGAACGTCGGGAAATCGAGCCTCTTTAACCGATTGCTGCGGAAGGATCGCGCCATCGTCACGCCCTTCCCGGGCACCACGCGGGACCTGCTTGAGGAAATGCTGGTGATCAACAACTTCCCGCTCCGATTGATCGACACCGCCGGCATCAGGACGACGCCCGATCCGATCGAGCAGGAGGGGATGCAGCGGGCCCGCCGTTCCATCGATGATGCGGATCTCGTCTTGCTGGTCCTGGATGGCAGCCAACCCTTGCAATCGGACGACCGGCTGCTGATCGATCAGATGATGACTAACAAAACCATAATCATTTTCAATAAATTAGACGTATGCGAGCCTGTCGATTACTCCACGCTTGCTGCCCGGCGGCCCCAGGTGCCGATTGTCAATATTTCAGCCGTCAACGGCACGGGTTGCGATCAACTCAAGGAGCAGATCAGCCGGCTCCTCATCGAGCGGACCGGCGGCATGAGCGAACGGGCGGTGATCACCACCTCCCGCCACCAACAGGCCCTGACGGCCGCAGCGGAGCAGCTGGTCAGAGCTCGTCAGGCGGCCGCCGATGGCCTTTCAGGCGAATGCATCGCTTCTGATCTGAATGAAGCGATCAAGCAGCTTGGCGGAATCATCGGAGTTGAAGGCGCTTTCACAGAAGAGTTGCTTGATAATATTTTCAACCAGTTCTGTATAGGAAAATAGTTTCTGTATCCGGCTTGTTCCACGTGGAACAGGAGAACATGGTAGGCAGTAGATAGTAGGCAGTAGCCAGGATAAAGCTGCTCTCTCAAAATGTCTCTACCACGTAGCAATAGGGTATTCTGCGATGCTCATTCAGGAAATAGAGGCGACTGCTGACGTCATTGTCATCGGTGCGGGCCATGCCGGTTGCGAAGCGGCACTAGCCGCCGCCCGGATGGGCTGCAGCACCTTCCTGTTCACGATCAGAGCCGACAATATCGCCCAGATGTCCTGCAATCCGGCCATTGGTGGGATTGCCAAGGGCCATCTGGTCCGTGAAATCGACGCCTTGGGTGGCGAAATGGCCCGGACAATCGATCAGGCCGGTATTCAATTCCGGATGTTGAACACCAGAAAAGGGCCGGCGGTTCGATCCCTGCGCGCCCAGGCCGACCGGCTCCAGTATCGTCTTGCGATGACCGCCACGGTTGAAGCCCAGCCCAATCTGCGTGTGATTTATGCCACGGTCGACCGGCTCTGGTTAAGTGACAACCGTATCGTGGGCATCATCACGGCAGAGAACCGGCGCTACCGGGCCGGCGCCGTCATTCTTACCACGGGCACATTCCTGCGCGGGCTGATCCATATCGGCGGGGTTCATTTTCCAGCCGGACGGGCCGGCGAACCGGCCGCCGAAGGGCTGTCACATTCCCTGGCCGAAATCGGCTTCCCGTTGGCCCGACTGAAAACCGGCACGCCGCCAAGGCTCGACGGCAACACGATTGATTTCTCCAAAACGGAACCCCAACATGGCGACGATCCACCCCAACCGTTTTCCTACGCCACAGACCGTCTGCGACTCGACCAGGTCGCCTGCCATCTGACCTATACCAATGAGCAGACTCACAGCTTCATTCGGGATAATCTCGATCGCTCTCCGCTCTATAGCGGCGTGATTCATGGCATCGGCCCCCGGTATTGTCCGTCGATCGAGGATAAAGTCGTCCGCTTCGCCGATAAGGAGCGCCATCAGGTGTTCCTGGAGCCGGATGGCCGGTCGACCTCGATCTATTATCCCAACGGCATCTCCACCAGCCTGCCGGTTGACGTGCAGCTGCAATTTATCCGAACAATTCCCGGCCTGGAACAGGTGGCTATGGTCAAACCCGGCTATGCCATCGAGTATGATTTCGTCCAGCCGACCGAATTGCATGCCACATTGGAAACCAAACGGATCCCCGGCCTCTACCACGCCGGCCAGATCAACGGCACATCCGGTTACGAAGAGGCGGCCGCCCAGGGAATCATGGCCGGAATCAACGCCGCGCGACAATTAAAGGGCGAATCACCGTTCATCCTCGATCGATCGGAATCCTATCTTGCCGTATTAATTGATGATCTTGTGACAAAAGGCACCAATGAGCCCTATCGGATGTTCACCTCGAGAGCCGAGCACCGCCTGCTCCTGCGTCACGATAATGCGGATCTGCGGCTCATGAATCATGGCTTCCGAATCGGCCTCCTGCCTGAACCGCTCTATCGCCGTATGGAGCAGAAGCGGTCCAGGGTGGAACAGGCGCTGGCACGTGTTCGGACTGCTCGACTCACATCACAAGATGTCGATCGACTGAGCAGCCAGGGGGTGACCGGCTTGAGCAGCGGCCATCCATTGGCGCAACTGCTGCGGCGGCCCGGCAGCTCCTACCAGCAGATTGCCGGCTGGCTTGGCTGGCCGGAGCCGCTGACAGACGATATCGCCGAACAGATTGAAATTGAACTGAATTACGAAGGCTACATTCAACGCCAGCACAAAGAGGTCGAGCGGCTGCGCCAGTATGAGCAACGCGCCATTCCCACCGCATTTGATTATGATCGCGTAATTGGATTATCGGCCGAGGTCAGGCAAAAGCTGCAGGCGATCGCCCCCAGATCGCTCGGCCAGGCGGCCAGAATCACCGGCGTCACGCCGGCCGCGTTGTCGGTGCTGTTGATCGCCCTTCAACGAGCTCATTCGGAACAAGTTCAGCCCGAACAGCGGGCGGCCAGACATGCCACGCCCACCGACCCCGCCTCCATCAGCAGATCACGCCCGGATTGAGCCGCGCCTGATCGACGGGATCCGTCGGATGGGATTGGAGCCGGTGCCGGCGCAATGCCGGCAATTCCTCTCGTATATCGATCTGCTGCTCCACTGGGCTGAAAAAATCAACCTCACCGCGATTACCGACCCTGACGGCATTATCGACCGCCACTTCTGCGACTCGCTGGCGCTGTGGCCGGCGCTGGGCATGACAACACCCTCGACGCTTCCCGGCACCAACCGGTTGCTCGACATCGGATCCGGCGCCGGTTTTCCCGGCGTCCCCCTGAAGATCATGGCGCCTCAGATCGGCCTGACACTGCTCGAGCCAAGACAGAAACGGGCCGCCTTCTTACAGGTCTTGATCGCCACACTGGGCTGTTCACAGAGCCAGGTGGTCACCGGGTTGTCCGATCTGCCGGCCGGGACCCTCTACGACTGGATAGTCGCCCGCGGCGTCGGCCGTCCCGACGCTCTCATCGCTCAGACGATCGACTTCCTCGCTCCACACGGCTGCTTTGCCTTCTATCTGAGCGAGCGCCAGTCGACGAGCGCCCTGCAGCAACTTTCCGGTTGGCAGGTCACAAATTATCCCTACCAGCTTCCACTCTCCGCCACGGATCATCGGCTGATACTGCTTCGCCGTTTATATTAGCCGGGAAAATGGATCGGATCTTTCACTGGCTACTGCCTACTGTTTTCTGGCTACTGCACTCTTATGTTCCACGTGGAACATTGAAGTCAGGGGGAGTGTGCTCAACTCCCCCTAGGTCATTTGTCTGTGGGGGCCTGTGCGGTGCGATAGCTCCTCCAATGCCCCCACGCCCCCGGCCCCATCGCCATACGATCTGCACTCATGGCTCGCGCGTCAAACCAGCGCTCGGCCCCTTGCCTTCGTCAAATCACATTTGCTGAGTTGTATGTTGGGATGCGGCGTTATACTTCAATCATTTTTCCTCTTTTCATTTCTCCTTCTCTATGCTATTCTTGGCCATTCTTCGCTAGTTTAATAAAAAGATGAATGGTTACAGTCTCTTCAGAACCTGATCGGTCTTCCATGGCCAAAGTTATCACCATTGCCAATCAAAAAGGGGGGGTCGGCAAGACCACCACGGCCATCAACCTGGCCGCGTCCCTCGCCGCCGCAGAGCATCAAGTACTCTTGCTGGATCTCGACCCACAGGGCAACGCCACGAGCGGCGTCGGGATCGATCGCAGCCGGGTGGAATGGACCAGCTACGACCTCCTCATGCAGCGGCAACCGCTTGAGACGATCGCGCAGCCGACTGAACTGCCCACGCTGAAGGTCATCCCCTCAACAGTCGATCTCGTCGGCGCCGAAATCGAATTGGTCACCATGCCCAACCGCGAGTCGGTCCTTCGGGAAGCGATCAAGCCGGCTCTGGGTCAGTATCACTATGTCATCATCGATTGTCCGCCGTCGTTGGGCTTGCTCACGGTCAACGCGCTGACCGCCGCGGACTCCGTCCTGATCCCGGTGCAATGCGAATATTACGCCATGGAGGGGCTGGGCCAACTGCTCCGGACGATTTCGATTATTCGCGGCTCTTCCAACCCCTCCCTGGAGATCGAAGGGGTGGTTCTCACCATGCACGATGCTAGAAATAGCTTGTCTAATCAAGTAGTTAAAGAGATAAAAACCCACTTTGACGGCCCGGTGTTCAAAATCATCATTCCCCGGAACGTGACGCTTGCGGAAGCGCCCAGTCATGGTCGTCCGGTTCTGCTCTATCAAATCGCATCCAAAGGGGCGCAAGCCTACCTCACCCTGGCAAAGGAGCTCCTCCATCATGGAAGGACACATGGAAAAACAACCGTTAGCTAGGGAAAAACAGGCGCTTGGCAAAGGGTTGGGCGCGCTCTTCAGCAGCCTGCCCGCAAGCGGCGAGGTGCAGCAACTGGACGTCAAGCGACTGGTGCCCAACCGCCACCAGCCGCGACAGCAGTTTGATGACGCATCGCTCAACGAGCTGGCCGACTCGATCCGGAAACAGGGTGTGGTCCAGCCGGTGCTGGTGCGCCGCAGCGAGTTGGGCGGATACGAGCTGATCGCAGGCGAGCGGCGCTGGCGGGCCGCGCAACTGGCCGGGTTGAGCACGATTCCGGCCATCATCAAAAACGTCTCCGATTCTGAAATGCTGCAACTCGCGTTGATCGAAAATCTGCAGCGGCAGGACCTGAACCCGCTGGAAGCCGCCCGCGGCTATCAACGGCTCATGAAACACTTTCAACTGACCCAGGATGAGGTCGCCGCGACCGTCGGCAAGGAGCGATCGACCGTCGCCAATTATCTGCGGTTGCTGGTGTTGCCCGACGCGGTGAAGACGGCCCTGGCCCAGGGCGCCTTGACCTTCGGCCATGCCAAGGCTATCCTGACAGTGAGTCAGCCGGCGGGGCAGCATCAACTGGCCCAGCGGATTCTTGACGAGGGACTCTCCGTGCGGCAGGCGGAATCGGCCGCCCGGACATTGAGCGGCCGACGGCGACGGCTTTTGCGTTCCCCGGAATTTGCCGATCTCGAAGAGCGGCTGCGGCAACAGATGGGCACGCGGGTCAACCTTAGGGGACGCGCCGGCAGGGGCCGGATCGTGCTTCACTTCTTTTCCCGTGAAGAGCTCGAACGGCTCCTGGATCTCTTGGGCGTCTCCGCAAGCTGAAGGAAGGAGCGAGCATGTGGCAGCGCAACGGTGACGGTGACCAGACGCAGGGCGCCAATGGCAACCTCGTCGGATTCGCCGGGCAGAACTGCACGATCCAGGGCACGCTGAATTTTACCGGCACGTTCCGGATCGACGGCCGGATCGAAGGACAGGTCACCTGCGACGGCACGCTGATCGTCGGGGAGGGCGGGCAGGTGCACGCCGACATTCAGGCGACCGTGGTCGTCTGCGGCGGCACGATCGAAGGCAACATCGTCGCCAAGGAGCGGGTCCAATTGCTGGCGCCCTCCGTCATCACGGGCACGGTGCGCTCGCCGCTGCTGATCATCGAGGAGGGGGCCCAGTTCAACGGCACCTGTGAGATGGAGCGGCCGGCGGCTGCGGGCTCCAAGCCGGCCAAGAAAGACAAAGAAGAAGAGGCCGAAGCCCATGCGGCGCTGTCGCACCATCGATCGTCCCGCGCACCCCATTCGTCGTCTCATGACTGAGCGAATCGTTGTGGGAATGAGCGGCGGCGTCGACAGCATCGCCGCCGCCGCGCTCCTGATCGAGACCGGCTACGACGTCATCGGCGTCACGCTGGAGCTCTGGCAGCCGCCGGCGACGGAGGCCCAGCCTCCGTCAAAAAAGTGGCTGCAACGGAGTTGCTGCAAGGTCGGCGTGGCCCGGTACGTTGCCGGGCAACTGGGCATCCGCCATCTGGTCCGTTCCGCGTCAGAAAACTTTTACGCCTCGGTCGTCGAACCGTTTATCGATGACTACCAGCACGGACGCACGCCCAATCCCTGTGTCCGCTGCAACGCGCTGGTGAAATTTGAAGAGCTGCTGGCCGTTGCCGATGAAGTCGGCGCGCGCTACGTCGCCACGGGGCACTATGCCCGAATCGACACTGACGAGGTCAGCGGCCGCCACCAATTGCGGAAGGGCGCCGATCCCGACAAGGATCAGAGTTATTTTCTCTATCGACTGACTCAGGCGCAGTTGAGCCGGCTGATCTTCCCCTTGGGCGCATGGAACAAGTCCGCCGTCTGGGAGAAGGTCGCCCAGTTCGATCTGCCGCCGGATGAGATCGCCGAAAGCCAGGAGGTCTGCTTCGTCACGCAGGGCGATTACCGCAAGTTTCTCGAGACGATGGCGCCGGAGAGTGAGCAACCCGGCGAGATCGTGGATGAAGAGGGCGCGGTCGTCGGGGAGCACCGGGGTGCGGCGTTCTATACCATTGGTCAGCGCAAGGGGCTCGGCGCCATCGGTGGCGAGCGGCGGTATGTGGTCGCGCTGGAGCCGGTTGACCGGCGGGTGATCATCGGCCCGGAAACCGCGCTCTATCGTCAGGAAGCCGCGATCGAAGAGTTTCACTGGGTCAGTGTCCCGCCGCAGTCCGCACCCCTGAAGGGCGCCGCGAAAGTCCGCTACCGCGCCGCCGAAGCTGCCGCGACAGTAATCGGCTCGCCCGACGGATCGGCCGCCATCCGGTTTGATGCGCCGCAGCGCGCGATCGCTCCGGGTCAGTCGGCCGTCTTTTATGATGGCGATCTCGTCGTTGGCGGAGGCACAATAGAGGTAGCTAGGTAGCTGGGTAGTTAGGTGGCTAGGAAAGAACTGCGCCTGTCTTTTTCCTAGCTACCCAGCCACCCTATCACCTAGCCACCTGTCTTCTTGACTTCACCCAAAACCGCATGGTAACGTGCACCGTTTTTCGGCAGCAGACCGATCCATTTCCAACCCCAGGAACGTTGAGGGATCCATGCAGGCTGAAGCGGTCGCCGGGCGCTATGCCAAGGCGCTCTTTGAATCAATTACCGACCCGGCAGAACGGGAGCGGACGCTCCGCGTCCTGTCCGACGTTGCGGCCGCGCTCGAAACGCCGACCGGCCCCAAAACGCTCGTCCTGAATCCGTTTTATTCGGCCAAGCAGCGTGAAACCGCGCTGCTGAAATTGATCGACCTGCTGGGAGCAAATACACCCTGTCCACCGATGACCAAGCGATTCTTGCAATTGTTGCTCAGAAAAAACCGGCTCAACGCGATTCAGGCGGTGACCATCGCCTACGGCCGGCTGCTGGATGCGGCCCAGGGGCGCATCAGCATCACCGTCAGCACGGCCCGGCCGCTTGATCAGGCCGCCCAGCGGGCGTTGCACGCGCGACTGGAGCAGTTGCTCCAGCGGCCCGTCGGCGTGACGCACCAGGTGGATCCCTCGTTGCTGGGGGGCGCGCGGCTGCAGTTGGGCAGCCGGCTCATTGATGGCACCATCCGCGGACAGCTCGACCGTGTCCGCCGGCAGGCAGTGGAGGCTCGCGCATGACCAAGATCAAAACCGAAGAGATTACATCCGTCATCAAACAACAACTGGAAGGGTTCGATCGGACGGTTGAAACCGCCGAGGTCGGCACCGTGCTCCAGGTCGGCGACGGCATTGCAAAATTGTACGGCCTTGACGGGGCGATGTCGGGCGAGCTGCTCGAATTCCCCGGCGGCGTAATGGGGATCGTCCTGAATCTGGAAGAGGAAAGCGTCGGCGCGGTGCTGCTGGGCAACGACACGGGCATCAAGGAGGGCGATCTGGTCAAGCGGACCGGCCGGATCGCGCAATTGCCGGTCGGCCAGGCGCTCCTGGGCCGGGTGGTCGATCCTCTCGGACAACCGATTGATGACAAGGGGCCGATTGCGGCGAGCGAGACCCGTCTCATCGAGATCCTCGCGCCGGGGATCGTGGCCCGGCAACCGGTGCGCGAGCCGCTCCAGACGGGCATCAAGGCGATCGACGCGATGATTCCGATCGGGCGGGGACAGCGGGAGCTGATCATCGGCGACCGGCAGACGGGCAAGACCGCCGTCGTCATCGATACGATCATCAATCAGAAGAGCCAGAACGTCATTTGTATTTACGTCGCCATCGGCCAGAAGCGGTCGTCGGTCGCCCGCGTCGTGAAAACCCTGCAGGATGCCGGCGCGATGGCCTACACGATCGTCGTCTCCGCCAGCGCCAGCGACCCCGCGCCGCTGCAATTTCTCGCGCCCTATGCCGGCTGCACGATGGGCGAATATTTCCGGGACAACGGCAAGCACGCGCTGGTCGTCTACGACGACCTGTCCAAGCATGCTACCGCCTACCGTCAATTGTCGCTGCTGTTGCGCCGGCCGCCGGGCCGCGAAGCCTATCCGGGCGACGTCTTCTACGTCCACTCGCGCCTGCTCGAACGGGCGGCCAAGCTCAACAAAGAGCTGGGCGGCGGATCGTTGACGGCGCTGCCGATCATCGAAACGCAGGCGGGCGACGTCTCGGCCTATATTCCCACGAACGTGATCTCGATCACCGACGGCCAGATCTACCTGGCCAGCGACCTCTTCTACAGCGGCATCCGGCCGGCCGTGAACGTCGGCCTCTCG
>JACQCE010000054.1 GCA_016201765.1 Nitrospirota bacterium | reverse complement strand
CGACGCCCATGGCGCCGAGCGCGTGCAGAATCGACTGGACCTGTTCCATCAGAAGCCTCCCGTCGGCAGGCCGCCCGCGCAGTTCGACCGGGCCGGCCGGGCCGCGATGATGAGCAGACGCTTCATTGCCGGTATTTCAACTGCCTGATCCGAAATTCCATCAGCTCGCGGTTCAGCGCGCAGGTTTGCGCGTCCAGGGCCGCCCGATACATTCTCAACAACTCGTCGGGCCGGGCTTCCTCTTCTCCCAGACCTTCGCGGGACAGGTCCGCCTGGAGCATCAGCCGCAAATAGTCGGGCAGCCGGTCCCAGTTTTTATGGAGGGCCTGCGCCGTCCCGTGATCATCTCCGTGGATGAGCGGGTACAGCACCGCTTCGATCGGACCGGTCTGACGGGGATGCTCGACCCTGCTGCGCTCATACTTTTCAACGGCCTTTTTCGTGTTCAACGACAGGATGGCGCCGTTCCGTTGCGCGTCCTCCCGGGTCAGGCAGATATACCGCCGCCCGGTTTTTTCCCAGTCCACATTGACGTCTTCGGATACCACCACGGAATGAGCGAGCGGCGCGCACGAGCAGAACAGAAGGAGGAACGGCAGCGCCACGATTCTCATCACACGGCCTGCGTATTCGCCGCCCAGGGCCCCCTCCGTCGGCAATGTCGCGATCACGGCCCGCCTTCGCCGATGGTCAACAACCGCTGTTTCGCGTCATTCATCTCTTCCTGAACGGCCGGCGTGTTCGGCCCCAACCGGATCAGCGCCGACAGTTCCTTCGACACCGCGGCATTGCCCTGGTCCATGACCATGAGCACGGCCCACAGATCGTCGTGGCTGTCGGCCAGATTGGGATTGAGCGTCATGGCGCGCGTGTAGTCCTCAATGGCTCCGGGGAGATCGCCCGATCGTTTCCTCGCCAGCCCGCGACTGGCATAGGCATCAGCCAGCGTCGGTTTCAAGGCGATGGCGCGGGTGAAATCCTCGATCGCGGCCGGATGATCCCCCCGCTGCACGTTGACCGCGCCGCGGATGACGTAGGCGTCCGCAAAGGACGGGTTCAGCCTGATGGCGCTGGAGGCGTCATCAATCGTCCCCGGGTAATCGCCCAATGCCATTCTGGCCACGCCGCGATTGTAGTAGGCCGACGCCAGGCCCGGCTCCAGTTCGATCGCGCGGCCGGCATCCGCCAGGGCCCCCCGGTAATCGCCGTCCTTGCTCTTCGCCGAGCTGCGATTGGCGTAGGCCTCCGCCAGGGCGGGGTTCAGTGTGATGGCGCGATCGGCATCCGTGACGGCGCCGGAGAAATCGCCCATCTTTTCCCGCACGAGTCCGCGGCCGGCATAGGAGGGCGCGCGGGTGGGATCCAGCCCGATCGCCGCGGTGTAATCCTTCATCGCGCCTTCGTAATCGGCCAGCGCCCACTTCGCCTCCGCGCGATAGAGATGGGCGTCCACCGACGACGGGGCGAGCCGGATGGCCCGGGTGTACTCCTCCACCGCGCCCTGAAGGTCGCCCAACCCGCGCCTGGCCGTTCCGCGCGTCATGTAGGCCGGCGCCAGGCCCGGGCTCAGCGCCAGCGCCGTGTCGGCATCCTTGAGCGCGCCCCGGTAATCGGCCGCATGCGCCTTGACCTCGCCGCGATCGATGTGGAGGCCGGCCAGGGTCCGGTTCAGTTGGCTCATGCGCCCGGCCTCCTCGATGGCGCGGGTGAGGCCGTCCGATCCGTCTCCCCGCCCCGCGCGCGCGACGTAGTCATCGATCCGCCGGCGGACCAGCTCGATGGCGCGGGTGAAATCGTCAATCGCCCCCCGGTCGTCGGCGAGGAGCGTCCTCACCCTGCCGCGGCCGGCGTACGCGTCCATCAGGTCCGCATTCAGCAGGATGGCCTGCGTGTAGTTCTCGATCGCCCCCGCATAATCGCCCGACTGCTCCTTTTCAAACCCCTTGGCGAGCCGGACCTTGTCGGCGCCCGGTCGGACTCGAGGCGCCGGTTCGCCCAAAGCCTGCAGAATGTTCGCGCAGCCGGAACAGACGGCCAGCGCCAGACAGACGACCGCTCCCGCGGCAATCCAATGCTGAGGCGGCGTGCGCATATCAGGGGCTCCGGCGCTGCGCCTTCTGCTCGCCCAACGGCCGGTTGCACTGCGGGCAGCGCCCCGCATAGCGGCTTACCTGACCGCTCCACCCGCAGTCGACGCAACTCACCGGCTGGAACAGCCGGCCCACCGCCCGCCGCCTGAAGATCATTCGCACGGTCCCGACGAGCATCAACAGGCCGGCGACGGCCGCAGCCGCAATCAGCGCATATCGCATCATCATCTCAACCCTGTGGTCGACTCCGGCCGTCAATCGGTAGTGGGGCAGTTTTATGCTGCCCACATGTTTGACGTCAAAAATAGGGACACGTCCCAATTGTGATGAGTTCCTGCTGCCTGTTTGTGACTGACTCTGGAAAAATTGGGACGTGTCCCCATTTTTCTGGTGAAACTGGCCCACTACCCGTCACTCTCAGGCCCGCCTTCAGGCCGGCGCGGGATCGCGGAATTTTGCCTGGATGCGCCCGATCTCCTCCCGCTGGTCGCACAGCGCCTCGATGCAGCCGGCGTCGAGCGTGTTGCCCCCGAGTTCGCGCAGCACCCCGAACGCCTCCTCGTTGGTCCACGCCGCCTTGTACGGCCGGACGCTGGTGAGCGCATCGAAGATGTCCGCGACGGCGACGATGCGCGCTTCGATCGGGATCTGGTCGCCGGCCAACCCCTTGGGATAGCCGCCCCCGCCGATCGCCTCGTGGTGCAGCTCCGCGATGTGGCGCATCATGTCGACGTGGCCGCCCACCTCCAGTCCGAAGTCGCGCAGCATGTTGTCCACGATCTGCCGCCCCATCGTCGTGTGGCGCTTCATCTCCTCGAACTCGTCGGGCGAGAGCCTGCCGGGCTTGCGCAGGATCACGTCGGAGACGCCGATTTTGCCGATGTCGTGCAGGGGGGAGAAGAGAAAAATGTGCTCGATGTATTCGTCGTCGAGGCCGTATTGCGGCGCGATCCGGCGGGCGATCAGGCGGGCGTAGTGCGACATGCGGTCCAGGTGCGCCCCCGTCTCAAGATCGCGGTACGCCGTGATGTCGCGCGTCGCCTTGACGGTCGCCAGCATCGCGCGAAACGCCATCAGCGAGCCGACCACGACCTGGATGATCAGGTGGCCGGCCAGATCGATCTCGTCCAGCACCCCCGGCTGGAAGGCCGCCTTGCGGTAGGAATCAAAGAAGAGGAATCCCCACAACATGCCGTTGCGGTGCATCGGCATCGTGTAGCTGGAGGCATAGCCCTCCTGCTGGATCCGGCGCGAATGCTCCTTCTGGCCGGGCTCGAGGCGGGTCAGATCGTTGATCACGCGCGGCCGGCCGACGTCCAGCATGTGCCGGAGCGAGCCGGTGTCGGCGAGCTTCGCCTCATACCGCACCAGCGGCCGGGCGTCGCCGCTGCTGTCGATGAAGGTCTTGAGGGTGTCGGTCTTGGCGTCGTAGACGGCGACCGCGATGCGATCGACGAACGCCTGCCGCGCGCGCAGCACGCCGTGGATCGTCTTGAGCTTTTCGGACAGGGTCAGGCCGCGGTTGAGCGCGTCGAGACGATCGTCATGCGAGAAGAGCTCGACCATGGGCCTTTCTCCGGGGCCCGCATTCTATCATAGGTCAGGCATCAGTCCGGCACAGGCCCGGGCCACGGAACCCGGTCCCGCCCGCCCTCGCGGATGGAGGGGCCGGACAGGCCCCCCCTGCCACGGCGGGATGTCAGGGCTTGACCAGCGCGCCGAAGATGTCGTGATCCGTGCTGCTGAACACCTCTTCGTACGCCACCAGATACCGCGTCGCGCCGAAGGCCGCCACCGGGCTGAAGTCATCAAAGTCCGACTGATCGATCGCGAAGGCGAAATCGAGGACCGTCCCGGCCGGATCCACCCGCGCCCCCATGATGTCATGGTCGCCGCTGGTCACGGTCTCGGTGTAAGCCACCAGATAGTTCACGCCGTCAAACGCCGCGCTCGGGGCATAATCGGCATAGTCGACCGCCGTGTCGATGTCGAACGGCGTCCCCGGTGACGGTCCCGACGGATCGACGATCGCGCCGCGAATATCGCGGTCCGTGGGGGTGGTGATTTCCTCATAGACCACCAGGTAGTTCGTTCCGTCCGAGGCGACGCGGGGCGCACGGTCGTCATTGGCGGAGGTATCGATCCCGAACAGCGTCGCGATCGGCCCCGACGGATCGATGACGGCCCCCCGGATGTCGCCGCCGCTGGCCCCCCGTTGATAGGCAACGAGAAAGTCCGACCCGTTCGAGGCCACGGCGGGGACGCGGTCGTCACCCGCCGTCACATCAATATTGAATGGAGAGCCGGCCTGCACCGTTCCAATGGTGTTCACCACCGCCCCGATGATATTGCCGTTGGCGCCGCTGACCGCCCGCTGGTACACCACCAGATAGTTCGTGCCGTCGAACGCCACGACGGGAGCCAGGTCATCATCTGTGGCGGAATTGTCGATGACGAACGGCGCCCCGACCGCGCCCGCCGGGCTGACGAAAATGCCCATGATGTTGTGCTCGGCGCCGGCCGTCTCCTGATAGACGACGAGGTAGTTCGTCCCGTCGAAGGCGACGGCCGGCGCGCGGTCATCGTTGGGGGAGGTCTCGATGAGCACGTAGCCCAGGACCGAACCGCCCTCGTTCGCCACCGCGCCGATCAGATCATGATCGGTGCTGGTCACGGTTTCCTCATAGACCGTCATGAAGTTGGTCCCATCGAAGGCGGCGGCCGGCGCGCGGTCATCCAGCCCATCGGAGGTGTCGATATTCACATAGCCGAGGACATCGGGCGGCAACGACTCGCCGTTGTCACAGCCGGCGAGCAGTCCCGCCAGCAGGAGGGCGGCAACCACCACAGCCCGGTTTCTAAATGGCATCGTCAGGCCCATGATGGTCGTTATTGTAGTCTTCCGGAAGGGGGGATTTCCACCGGTCAGCCGGGCTTGGACCGGCGCGCCAGGAGGCGCAACAACCCGTCCAGGATTTCGGCCGGCCGCGGCGGACAGCCGGGGATCTTGACGTCCACGGGAATGTGGCGCTCGACCGGGCCGGTCACAGCATAGCTTCCCTTGAACATCCCGCAATCGCAGGCGCAATTGCCCAGCGCGATCACGACTTTCGGATCCGGCGTGGCCTGATGGACGTCCTTCAAGGCCTTCTCCATATTGACCGTCACAGGCCCCGTGACAACGAGGGCATCAGCGTGGCGCGGTGACGCCGCGACGTGGATGCCGAACCGTTCGGCGTCATACACCGGATTCATCAGGGCGTTCATTTCCATTTCACAACCGTTGCACGAACCGGTGTCCACCTCGCGGATGGTCAGCGACTTACGAAAGGGCGCCGCCTTCTTGCGGGCCTCATCGGAAATGGCCGGTTGGCTCTCCGGCGCCGGGTACCGCCCGGTCACCACGGGGGTTTTGAGGCTCTTCTTAATGATCCGAAACATGGCCTTCTCCTTGAACGGTTTTTTCCAATCTACTCTCCGTTTTTTTCTAATCTACTTTCCACTCTCCACTTTCTAATCTCACGCCTTCCATCTTTTCACAAATCCGTCCCCGCATACGACAAATTAAAGCTCTTATTGATCAATGGGAAGTCGGGGATGATGTTCCCCAACACCGCAAATTGGATCGCCGGCCAGTTGACGAATGAGGGATCGCGCACTTTGCACCGGTGGATCATGTTGCCCTCACCGGCCATG
>JACQCE010000050.1 GCA_016201765.1 Nitrospirota bacterium | reverse complement strand
CTGGTCGAGGCGGCGCCGCTGACCGGCCGCACCCACCAGATCCGCGTCCATTTCGCCTCCCTCCATCATCCGCTGCTGGGCGACGCGTTGTACGGGGGACCGGCGATCAGACGCCTCGCCGCACAGGCGGCCGAGGCGGGGCCGGCAATCACACGTCACATGCTCCACGCCCAGTCGCTCGGCCTGCGCCATCCGACCACGGGGCAGGTGATGCGCTGGGAGGCGCCGCCGCCCGAAGATATGGCCGCCGTCATCGCCTGGCTCCGACGGCGCGGTAGTGGGACAATTTAATGGATTCAACCGTGGCAAAAATAGGGACACGTCCCAATTTCCTCATGCGGCGCGCGGCGATCAACGAAATTGGGACGTGTCCCTATTTTTGAGACAGATCACGGTGAAACTGACCCACTACCGACAGCGCGACCGCGTTGACAAGGGAAAACCGTAACGGTATAGTTGGTTTTACGACGATTAAACAGGGACAACTACCAAACTGCACCTAACAATGCCTGTCAAAGCCGACAAAATCTGGATGGACGGCAAGCTGGTTCCCTGGGATCAGGCGCAGGTGCACGTCCTCACCCACAGCCTCCATTACGGCCTGGGGATTTTTGAAGGCATCCGGTGCTACAAGGGGGAGAAGGGCTCGGCCATTTTCCGGCTCAAAGAGCACATCGCCCGCCTCTTTGCCTCGGCTCACATTGTCCGGATGAAGCTGCCCTACGCGCCGGAACAACTCGAGGCCGCCGTGGTGGAAACCGTCCAGGCCAACCGGCTCGATGCCTGCTACATCCGGCCGATCGCCTTTATCGGCGCCGGCGAAATGGGCCTCTACGTGAAGGGGAATCCGATCCAGGTCGTCATCGCCGCCTGGCCCTGGGGCACCTATCTGGGCGACGAAGGGCTGCGCAACGGCATCCGGGTCAAAATCTCCTCCTACGCCCGCCACCATGTGAATATCAGCATGACGCGGGCCAAGGTCACGGGTTACTACGTCAACTCGCAACTGGCCAAATACGAAGCCAAGGAAGCCGGCTATGATGAGGCGTTGTTGCTGGACACCGAAGGCTACGTGGCTGAGGGGCCCGGCGAGAATGTTTTCATGGTCCGCAAGGGTGTGCTCAAGACGACCCCGCTGACGTCGATTCTGGAAGGGATCACCCGGGACAGCGTGCTGCAATTGGCGAGAGAGGCGAAGATTCCGGCCGCCGAGGAGCGCTTCACGCGCGACGAGCTCTATCTGGCCGACGAGGCCTTTTTCACCGGTACCGCCGCCGAACTGACGCCGATCCGCGAAGTGGATGGCCGGACGATCGGCAGCGGCAAGCCCGGCCCGATCACCCAGCAACTGCAGGAACGCTTTTTCTCGATCGTCCGCGGCGCCGACCCGGCCCACCGTACCTGGCTTACTCCGGTTTAACCCCTTTTCCTTAATCCGCTCTTTCTCTCCTAATCCTTAATCCGCTCCTTCTTTACTAATCCGCCTTTGCAACTCTCATCCACTTTCTGCACTCATTATCTCGTATCAATCACCTTGAGCCGGTTGCTCGCCCACCAGATCTGCTGCTCGGGGGTCAGCACCTGCTGCGCCTGCACCCGAAGCAGCGCCGTCTTCAGAAGCCGCTCCATTCTCAGTTGATAAACCAGGCTGGCCTGCGACACGATCGCCGACCCCATCACCGGCTCCCCATCCCCCATGAGCCGCTTGAGCCGGGCCGTTTCCCCGGCCAGATGCAGCTCCAGCACCCGCCGGTTTGATTCCGACGTCGCCAGCAACGACCGCAGCTCGGTTGATTGCTCCGGCGTCAATCCGGTCGTCGATGGCGGCAGCGCCAGCAGCCGTTTCACCTCGTACGACGGCAGGGAGAGGGGTGACACCGCGCAGCCCGCCATCATCAAAAGCGACGCCAGCCCGCAGAGTAACCGGGTCAGCCGGATCGGCCAGACCGGATAAGCTCGCTGGTGGAGCCCCACGGGCTTGCCCGTGGGGCGGAATCCTGAGCAAGGCTGAGCCTGTCGAAGCCGCGTCGAAGGATTGTTGGATCGGCTCATAGGTCACTCACCGGCGCATCCGGACACCGACCCGGTCGCACATCGACTGCAAACGGCAGCGGCTGCACCAGGGCGAGATCGGCGCGCAGAGGTTTTGTCCATAAGGCACCAGCAGATCATTGAATGTGATCCAGTAGCGGCGGGGGAGCTTCGCCCGCAGCGCCATTTCCGTCTCGTCCGGACTCTTCGTCTTCACGTAGCCCCAGCGGTTCGAAATCCGATGCACGTGTGTATCAACGCAGATGCCCGGCAGCCCAAAGCCGACCGTCAGCACCAGATTGGCCGTCTTGCGCCCCACGCCGGGCAGCGCCAGCAATTCGTCGAGCGTCCTGGGCACCTGCCCGCCGTGGCGCTCCAATAACTGGCGGCAGATGGCACGGATCGCTTTCGCCTTCGTCCGGTAAAACCCAACGGGATAGATGGTCGACGCGATCCGGCCTTCCGGTACCTTCACCATCGCCTCGGGCGTGGTCGCCAAGTCGAAGAGGCGCGCCGACGCCTCCGCCGTTGTCCGGTCCTTGGTCCGAAGGCTCAAGACCGTTGCAATCAAGACCTGAAACGGGCTGCGGGATTTCTTGGCCACCACACCGACAATCGGCTCCGGCCATTGCCGAATCGCCGTTTTGAGCAGGGCGACGGCTCTTGGAATTTGCTTATTGGTCATCTATCGCCTTGCGATTTTCCCTTTAATCCGCACTTTCTTCACTAATCCTTAATCCGCCTTTCCCCCTTACACCTCACGGTCAATCCCCGATACGCCCGCGGCCGCCTCGCTTCCCACAGATCATTATAGCTGTTCAGCCGCTTGTCCCGGGCTTGCCGGGGATCGATCCGAACCACGCCGATTGCTTCGCCCTTGGCCGGCGCCCGGAAGAGCAGCCGGCCGCGCGGATCGGTGATCTGGCTCCGGCCGATGTAGGTCAACGGCGCCCGGCCGCCGCGCGCTTCGGTGCCGACCCGGTCCGCCGTCGCCGTAAAGAGCCGGTTCTCGATCGACCGGGTGCGCATCGCCTCCGGGCAGTAGGGGAGGACAAGATTGGCCGGATGGCAGATCAGGTCGGCGCCTTCCAGCGCGAGCGAACGGGCCGTCTCCGGAAAGAACCAATCGAAGCAAATCATCACGCCGATTTTCACTGATCCGGTGGCCTTGCCGGATCCGCCAGATCCAAATGCCCCAATCGTCCAGACCGCACCGGCCTTCCGGCCCGGCGCAAACCAGCACGTCTCCTCACCGAACAGATGCAGTTTCCGGTAGCAGCCCAGATAGCCGTCCGGGCCGATCACCACCGCGCTGTTGTAACAGCGCCGGCCGGCGCGCTCCGGCAGTCCCGCAACGATCGCGCAGCGATGGCGGCGGGCAAAAGCGATCAACTGCCTGCAGGTCCGGCCCGTGGGCACGGGCTCGGCCAGTCGGGCGACTTCGGCGCGGGAGGAGAATTGATAGCCCGTGGCAAACAATTCCGGGAGGACGTAGAGGTCGGCCGGCTTGGTTGCCATCAACCGAAGCGCGCGGGCCAGATTGGCCGCGACCCGGCCGAACCGCGGGGAGGTCTGCACCACGCCCACGCGGATCATGGTAGAAGATATTGGCTTATTCAGGGGTGAAGAACCGGCGCCGGTCGCCGCCGGCGCGCGTCGAGATGCCCTTGGCAGGGCGCCGTCCCCGCCGTTCCCGGCCCGCGCGGCGCTCGCCGCCGAGGTGGTCCACCACCAGCGAGGAAAACGTCTTGTGCTCGTCCGCGTCAAGAATGCGTTCGGGATGGGGCGACTTGCGGACCTGCTCCACCTGCTCGAAAAGATACCGGCTGTATTCGATCGGATGATAACTGCCCGTGTAATTGATCAATCGGCTTTCCAGCACCAGCAACGCCTTCGTTTTCGCATCCAGCACACCGGCCATCGCACCCTCCCCGGCTATCGATGAGGCATTATCGTCGACACAACGGCTACAGCGTAGCAGCGCAGCGAAGCGCTGTCAAGGCGGGAAGAACAGGTGGCTAGGTAGCTGGGTGGTAAGGTGGCTAGACAACCTTAATCCCTCCTAGCTACCCAGCAACCTAGTCACCCAGCCACCCTTTTACCTCTCTTCATTGTCACTCCCTCGCACGATCTGCTAAGATGCCGCCGTGGTCCGGCAGATCCGTCGCGGTGTGACGATTTTCTTCGGCGTCTTCTTTCTCCTCCTGGGCGTCATCGGCGGGTTTCTGCCCGTGATTCAGGGCTGGATTTTCGTCCTGATCGGCCTGACGCTCCTGGCCAAGGAGATTCCGTGGGTGCATCACCACGTCGAGCGGGTCAAACAGCGGTATCCAAAACAGGCCGAACAGTTGGAGCGGCTCAAACAGCGCCTGACCGCGGTGCGGTCCGCAACCCCGCCCGCCGGCGAACGGTCAGACACCACCCCGAAGTAGCACCGCAGCCGGAGATGCCCCCCCGCATGCAGCCGTCAGCGCCTCCGCACGCGCAGGCCGACACGCTCTATCTGATCGACGGCCATTCGCTGCTCTATCGGGCGTACTACGCCATCCGCCATTTGTCGTCCCCCACCGGCATCCCGACCAACGCCGTCTACGGGATGACCACGATGCTGCTCAAAGTCCTGCGGGAGCGGAAACCCGGCTCGATGGCAATCGCCTTCGACACCAAGGCGCCGACGCTGCGCCATCAGGCCTATGAAAACTACAAGGCCCACCGGCCGCCGATGCCGGATGAGCTGAGCGCGCAACTGCCCTACGTGACCAGACTGATCGACGCGCTGCGCATTCCCCGGCTGGCGCTGGAGGGGTATGAGGCCGATGACCTGATCGCCACGGTCGCCCTCAAGGCGGCTGCCGAGGGGCAACCGGTTGTGATCGTCTCCACGGACAAGGACCTCTATCAATTAATCCGCCCGTGGAGCCCCACGGGCAAGCCCGTGGGGCGGAATCCTGAGCAAGGGCCCCCAGTTGAAGCCGGGGCCCGCGTCGAAGGGTCGATCACACTCTACGACGCGATGAAGGACCAGATGATCGACCCGGCCGGTGTGGCCGAACGGTTCGGCGTCGAACCGGGGTCGATCTGCTCGGCCTGATGGGCGACGCCGTTGATAACGTCCCCGGCGTGCCGGGGGTGGGGGAGAAGACCGCCACCGCGCTGATCAAGCAGTTCGGCACGATCGACACGCTGCTCGATCATCTGGATGAGGTCGGCAAGCCGAAACTGCGCGAGACGCTGCGCGAGCACGCCGAGCAGGCCAGGCTCAGCCGTGAGCTGGTGCGTTTACACACCAATTGTCCCGTCCCGTTCGAGCCGACACAGTTTCAACTCGCCGAACCTGATTCTGAACAACTGCGCGCGCTTTTCAGCGAATTGGGCTTCTCCAGTCTGCTGGCTTCATTGCCCAAATCCGGCAACACTCCTGAACAGCACGCGGCGGCTCAAGCCATGATCGAGACCGACCTCGACCGCCTCTGGCCGGCGCTGTCCGGCGGGCCGCTGGTGGCCGTGGCGCCCGAGTTTGATGCCGCCGATCAGGAAGCCGGACCCGGCCACCCCCCGCCGGCCAGACTCATGGTCAGCGTGGATGG
>JACQCE010000048.1 GCA_016201765.1 Nitrospirota bacterium | reverse complement strand
GGCAAGAGTCACAGAAGAGAAAGAGACAGAAACGGTTACGCTGGCCTGTTCCGATCCCATCCCGATAGGAAAAGCCGTCATCACGATCGCCTTTTCCGGCACGCTGAATCGACAACTCAAAGGGCTGTATCAGGCCCGCGCGACGGTCGACGGCCGGGAAGAAAAATACGCCTTTACGCAGTGCGAGGCGACTGACGCGCGCCGGATCTTCCCCTGTTTCGACGAACCGGGATTAAAAGCCCGGTTCCGGCTGACGGCCATCGTGCCCGAACGGCTGACTGCGCTCTCAAATATGCCCATCGAATCAAACGCAGTTGAGGGCAAAATGCGCCGGGTGCGGTTTCAGGAGACGCCGGTCATGTCGACTTATCTCTTTGCCCTGGCCGTTGCGCGATTTGAAGAAAAGCACATGACGGTCGACGGCTGCCGTCTGGCCGTCGTCACGCTGGCCGTCGTCACGCTCCCCGGCCAGCTCAAGTACGCCGATTTTGCCCTGGAGGTGGGCGCGGCCGGCTTGAAGCTGCTCAATGACTACTTCGGTCTGCGCTACCCGCTGGCCAAGCTCGATCTGGTCGGCCTGCCCGATTTTGCGATGGGCGCGATGGAAAATTGGGGCGCGATCTTCTTCCGCGACTCCCGGCTGCTTGTGGACGAGAAGCTCGCCTCCACGGCGACCAAACGGGTCGTGGCCAACGTCATCGTTCACGAGATCGTCCACCAGTGGTTCGGGAATCTTGTCACGATGGTCTGGTGGGATGATCTGTGGCTCAACGAAGCGTTCGCCACCTGGCTGGCCGTCAAGATCGTCGATCAGTATAAACCGGAGTGGAACTCATGGGTGGAGTTTCAACAGGAGAAGCAGATTCCGCTGAGCATCGACGCGTTGGAGAGCAGCCGGCCGATCATTGCTGACGTCTCGAACGCCGCGCAGATCGAAGAGTTGTTCGACCCACTCACGTACGAAAAGGGCGCGGCCGTCCTCCGGATGATCGAGCAGTTCCTGGGCGAAACCGCATTCCGGGACGGCATCCGCCTTTACATCGCCGCGCACCAGCACGGCAACGCCACGGCCGCGGCCCTCTGGTCGGCGCTGGAAACAGCGTCAGGCCAGCCGGTGGCTGCCATCGCCCGCGATTGGTTTGCGCAGCCCGGCTACCCGTTGATCATGGCCGGCCCCATGCCCGATAGCTCCGCCGGTGGCGGACGCACCCTTCAGATCGAGCAGCATCGGTTCCGGATCAAGGTGTCCGTTCACCCGGACCGGATCGCCTGGGCCGTGCCCGTTGTCTTGAAGTTCCATGACCGGGACGGCGATCACACGCACCGGCTGCTGCTTCGGCAACGGGCGGAGAGCGTCACGCTGCCGGGCCGGGGGCCGATCGACTGGCTCTATGCGAACGGCGGGGCCGGCGGGTTCTACCGCAGTCATCACGCGCCCACACAGTTGAAAGCGTTGCACAACGCGGCCCTGCGCCAATTGGCGCCGGAGGAACGCATCAGTCTGCTCGATGACCTCTGGGCGCTCGCGCAAGCCGGCACACTGCCGATCACGGCGTTCATGGAAACGCTCGAGGGGTTTCACGGCGACCGGACCCGCGTGGTCGTTCAGGCTCTGGCCGGGTATCTGGAGCCGTTGACGTTTCAACTGACGGAACCGGATCACCAACCGAAGATCGCCGGTTTGACGCGGGAGTTGTTCGCGCCACTCTGGGCCGAATTCGGCTGGGAATCGAAAACACAGGAGAGTGACGAGATAAAACTGGCCCGCGCCAGCAGCCTCTGGGCGTTGGGACGGTTGGCCGGCGATCGGACGATCATCCAGCAAGCGGCCGCGCGGTTCGACCGGATGATTGCCGATCCCGCGTCAACTGACCCGACATTGGCCACGCCGTTGGCCCGGTTACGCGCGGCGACCGCTTCAGATGGAGACAACACCGGACAATTCGAGCGGTTTGTCGATCTTTTTCAACGGGCGGAGACGCCGGAAGCGCGCGACCGGTTTCTGCTGGCCTTGGCCGATTTCCCTGATCCCGCGCTCACCCGCCGTTATCTGGAGCTGTCGTTGACCGACACGATCCGTTCGCAGGACGCCTGGAAACCGCTGCGGTATCTGCTGGCCCATGCCGCCCACCCGGCCGTGCAGTCGGAAGCCTGGACGTTCATGAAGAGCCATTGGGACGCCTTCCGGGAGAAAACCGGCAGCGTGGGGGCCATGCGGATGGTGGCCGGACTGCGCCACGTCTGGCGGGCGGACTGGCATGACGACGTCCGCCGCTTCTTCGATAATCCGGCCCACCGCGTCTCCGCGGCCGAACGGGTCCTGGCGCAGACGCTCGAATTTATCCACATCGGCATCGCCTTCAAGACCCACCAGCAGGCGCCGCTCACCGACTGGCTGGCGCGCCGCACACGTCAGAAGACGTAGCCCCCGTTCACATTTCCTGGCGGGAAGCGTATAATCTGCCGGTGATGGAATCGCTGATCGTTGCGCTCCTCGTCCTCCTGCTCGTCGGCCTGATCATCGTCGGTGTGCTGACTCTCCGACGTCCCGCCGCCGCGCCGCCCGATACCGGGATGCACCTCATGCAGCAGCAGGTCGACGCCCTGCGGGCGCAATTACAGGAAAGTTTCACCAACCAGACCCAACTCGTCAATCAACAACTGGGCCAGTTGACGACGCACGTCAACCAGCAGTTGACGACCGTCGGCAAACAACTCCAGGAAGCCACCGGCCAGATCGGGAACCGCCTCGACCACAGCACCAAGGTCTTCGGCGACGTGCGCGACCGGCTCGGGTCGCTCGCTGAAGCCACCAAACAGGTCCAGGACGTCGGCAAGGAGATCGCCGATCTGCAGAAGATTCTCAAGGCGCCGAAGCTGCGGGGCCAGATGGGCGAGCTCTTTCTGAACGATCTGCTGCTCCAGCTCCTTCCGCCCTCCTACGTCTCGCTGCAGCACCGGTTCAAAAGCGGCGAAGCGGTCGACGCGGCCATCCGGTTCAGCCAGGGGCTGGTGCCGATCGACGCCAAGTTTCCGCTGGAGAACTTCAAACGGATCATCGACGCCCCGTCCGATGAGGAGGGGAAGAAAGCCCGCAAGCAGTTTGCTTCGGACGTCAAAAAACACATCGACGCCATCGCGGAGAAATATATCGTCCCGGATGAAGGGACGTTTGATTTCGCCATGATGTACATCCCGGCTGAAAACGTCTACTACGAAATGATCATCAAGGATGAAGCGGCGACCGCTGACAAACAGCTCTCCGCCTATGCGCTCTCCCGACGGGTCATCCCCGTCTCGCCGAACAGCCTCTACGCCTACCTGCAGGTGATCTTGTGGGGTTTACGAGGACTCCAGGTGGAAAAGAGCGCCCGGGAGATCATGACCCAGTTGGATGCGCTCAAGAGCGACCTCAACAAATTCTGCGGCCTCTTCGACACCATGGGCACGCATCTGACCAACGCCGGGAGCAAATACCAGGAGGCAAGCCGGCAACTGGATCATTTCACGGACAAGTTGACATTGGCCGGTCAGGGGGCCGCGCATGACGCGCCGGCCCCGGCCATCGAGCGCGGCGAACAGCGTCGGGCCGACGCCGAATCGGCCCGGACGGTTCAGGAACCGCTTCGGCTGGGCTGACCGGCCCTCCCCACGAGGCGCCATGCCATCCGTCGCATCGCTCGAATCCAGACTGCTCGACATGATTGAACGCGCCGATCCTACGCGTTTCGACCTGCTTGCGCTGGAGGTGTTCGCCTACCAGTATGCGAAGAACCGTCCCTATCGGCTCTTCTGCGACCGGCGTGGGCTCAAGCCGGACCAGATCACTGATTGGCGGCGGATTCCGGCCGTGCCGACGTCGGCTTTCAAGGTCGCCGACCTGACCTGTTCTCCCGAACGACCGTCGACCGTGTTTCTGACCAGCGGCACCACGCAAGGAACGGAGCGGCGCGGCCGACACCTGATCGCCGATCTGGCGCCGGCTCACGCGGCCATCGTCGCCAGTGCACAGGCGCACCTCTTCCCGGATCTGCCGCTCTCCAGCGGCCGCCGGCTCCTGATCCTGTCGCTGACGCCGCCTCCCTCGCAACGGCAGAATTCGTCGTTGATCCACATGATCGACCTGTTCATGCAACGCTGGGGCGCGCCGGACAGCCGTTATCTGGGCCAATCCGACGGCCTGGATGGCACGGTGCTCACAGCGGCGCTCGATCGCGCCGTCGCTGAGGGACAACCTGTGGCGCTCATCGGCACGACAGCCGCGTTCGTGCGCTGGTTTGAACAGTCTGCCGCGCGGGGGTGGCGCATCACGCTGCCTTTCGGCAGCCGGTTAATGGACACCGGTGGACGGAAGGGCATCGACGGACTGCAGACCGTCTCACTGGACGCCATCGATCATCGGGAACTCTTCCTGGCCACCTGTGAGCGGTTCCTTGGCCTGCCCGCTCATGCCGTCATCAATGAATACGGGATGACCGAACTCAGTTGTCAATTCTATATGGGGGCCCGTGCGGAAGCGTTACCCCGTCCTCCGATGCCCCCATACCCCAAGCCCATCGGCCTCTACACCATTCCGCCCTGGGTCAGGGTGCGCGTGATCGATCCCGCCACGGGCGATGACGTGCCGCCCGGCCAACCCGGGTTGCTGTGCCACTACGATCCGGCCAACCTTCATTCGGTCATGGCCGTTCAGACAGACGATCTCGGCATGAAACCGCCGGGCGTCATCGATGGATTTCATCTCCTGGGACGGGTCGCCGGCGCGGAGCTGCGCGGTTGCTCACTTGACGCTTCCGCCTCCCTGCTGCCGCTCCCCGCATCGGCATGACAGCCGTCCGTCAACTCGCGGCCTTGCAGGCGTTCCACCTGCCGGCGACGATGACGCCGTCCGCCGTCCGCACCGTGCCATGCGGACCCGTTGCGGTCGAGCTGCCCGATGAAGGTGCGCCATTCTACCGCGCGGTGGTGGAGCGGCTGCGGTCGGCTCACACGTCAGTGATGCCGCAACTGACTGATGAGCAGACGATCACTCTGCTCGCCGAGGCGGCCAAACACTGGCGCCATCCGGATCATCCCGCCCGCCGTCAGGCTCTCTCGATTCTTCCGACGTTGACCGGCTATGCCCCCCGGATGATCGAAGAGGGACTCGATCACCGGCTGGCCCAACTGACGCCCGAACGGCTGGCGCGGTTGATCGATGATGCCGACAACCGGCTGGCCCGACAGGATCGGATCCGGCAGGGGCCGCCGGTCGCCCTGGTGGTTGTGGCCGGCCACATCCCCGGGCTGGCCATCGATGACATCACCGGGCTGCTCCTCGCCAGGTCGGCCGGTCTCATCAGGCCGTCGATCCGCGATCCGATCACCCCTGCGCTCTTTGTGCGCACGCTGGCCGAGATTGACCCTCGGATCGGCGGACTGTTGGCCGTCGCCTGGTGGCCGCGGGAAGCCGGCGCGATCACCGCCGCCGTCGGGGCCGCCGTTGACGTGGTGGTGGCCTCCGGTGAGGATGACACGATCATCGAACTATCCCGGCATACGCCCCGGATCATCGGCGACGGCCACCGATGGAGTGTGGCGTTGATCGGCGCCGAGGCGCTGACCGACGCCGACGCTCTGGCCGCCTCGCTGGCACGTGACGTCTGCTGGTATGAACAGCAGGGCTGCCTGTCCCCGCACCTGGTGTACGTTGAAGAGGGCGGCCCGATCACTCCTCGACTGTTCGCAAAACAGATGGCCGCGGCGCTGGGACGCCAGGCACACCAGTGGCCGCCGGCGGCTGTTCCCATCGAGGCCGCCTCGGCCATTCTGCAGCTCCGCGCAGACGTGGAGTTTCGAGCGACAACCGGAGCGGACTTCTTCACGCCATCCCCGTCAATCAGCCGACTGGCCGGCGGCACGGTCCTCTACGATCCCGATCCCGCTCCCCGCCCCTCGCCGGGCTACAGGACGCTGTGGGTGAAACCCGCCGCAAGCATGGACACGGCGCTCGACGCGCTGACGCCCTGGCGGGGACGGATCGAATCAATCGGCGCGGCGCTGTCCGATGAACGGCTGGCTGCGCTGCGCCCATCGATCAGTCACCTCGGCCCCAGCCGCCTCACACCAATCGGCACGATGCAGGAACCGCCGCTGCGCTGGCGGCTGCTCGATCAGGGGTTGCTCTTCAAACTCACCACATGGACTCAAACAAACTCCGCCACCTCTTTCTAACGCACCTCTGCCAGACGTCGACCGAACCGATCGGGCTCGAGGTGGCGTCGGCCGAGGGGTGCACGATCACCGACACGACCGGCCGCCGGCATCTCGATTTTATTTCCGGGATCGGCGTGGCGAACGTCGGCCACCGCCATCCCGCCGTCCTCGCCGCCATCCGGGAGCAGCTCGACCACTATCTGCACGTCATGGTCTACGGCGAATATCTGCAGGCGCCGCAGATCGAGCTGGCCGCGCAGCTCGCGTCCATCGCCCCGCCTCCCCTGTCGGTCACCTATTTCACCAACAGCGGGGCCGAAGCGGTGGAGGGCGCGCTCAAAGCGGCGAGAAAATTCACCGGCCGGTCGGTGTTCGTGGCGTTCGACCGGAGCTACCACGGCGACACGTTCGGCGCGATGTCGGTGATGGGACGGCCGGAGCTGCGCAAGCCGTATGAACCGCTGGTGCCGATGGCGCGCTTTCTCCCGTGGAACGAGCCGGACGCGCTGGGCGGCCCTGATGGAATCAACGAGCAGGTTGCCGCCGTCATCATGGAACCGATCCAGGCCGAAGGCGGCGTTCGCCTCCCCTCGGATGAATTTCTCAAGGCGGTCCGCGCGCGTTGCACCGCCGCGGGCGCGTTGCTGTTGATGGACGAGGTCGTCACCGGCTTCGGCCGGACCGGCCGGCGGTTTGCCGTCGAGCATTGGGGCGTCACGCCCGACATGCTGATCCTGGCCAAGGCGATGGGCGGCGGGCTGCCGCTCGGCGGCTTTCTCGGCCGGCCCGACGTGATGGCCGCGCTCTCCCATGATCCCCCCTTGAGTCACCTCACGACGTTCGGCGGCCATCCGCTCTCCTGCGCCGCCGGCCTGGCGGCGCTGCGGGTCATGATCGATCAACGGCTCGAGCAGGCGGCAGCCCAAGCGGGGCGACGACTGATGGACGGGATCGCCGGGTTGTGCGGTCGCGGCGGGCTGATGACGGTTCGAGGGCTGGGGTTGTTGATCGGGATGGAGTTTGACACGCCGGCACACTGCGAACGATTCGTCCGTCGGTGCCGCGACGCCGGCCTGCTGCTCGGCTGGACCTTGCATGAGGACCGCGTGGTGCGGCTGGCGCCGCCGCTGGTCTTGTCCCCGGATGAATTGGGGGAAGGACTTTCGAGAATGAACCGAGCGCTGGGCTAGCCCGCCGCGGAGGGGGACGGCTTGGTCGCCGGATGTTCAGCCAGGCAGATCTGGTCACGGCCGCTGTTCTTCGCCCGGTACATCGCCTGATCGGCCAGACGGATCAGATCCTTCTTATTGCGCGCGTGCGTCGGGTAACTCGCGATCCCGTAGCTGGCCGTGAGTTTGACCGGATGGCCCTCCGCCTCGAGGAACATGTGCTCGCGCAATGCCACGCGAAGCCGTTGGGCGATCCGGTAGGTGACATCGAGGGGCGTCTCGGGCAGGACCACCACAAACTCATCCCCGCCGTACCGGGCGATGATGTCGACGTCGCGCAGATTCTGGATCAGGATCTGCGCCACCTCGATCAGCACGCGGCTGCCCATCAGATGGCCGTACCGGTCGTTGACCTGCTTGAAGTAATCCATGTCCAGGAAGATCAACGACACATTCGCGCCGTAGCGCTGTCCCCGGCGGAGTTCGATGTCGAGCGTCTGGTCGAGATACCGGAAATTGAAGAGCTTCGTCAGATCATCGGTGACCGCGAGGTCGGCCATCTTCTGATACAGATAGGCGCGCTCGATGGCGATCTCGGCCTGATCGACCAGCTTCACCAGGAGCGCCAGATCCTGTTCGTCAAACGGCCCGTCACCCGTTTTATTGACGGCCTCCAGGACGCCGATCGTCCGTTTCTTGTTCACGATCGGCACGCCGATCAACGATCGTGACGGCGAACCAAGTTGCAGGTCGAGGCCGCTGGAAAACCGGCCGTCCTTGGCAAGATCGGGCACCAGGAGCGGCTTGTTGTACCGGACGACCCATCCCGCCGGGCCCTGGCCCGGTTTGATGCGCTGCGATTTGAGGGCCTTTTCGTGCTTGGAGTGGATCAGGTCGAAATAGAGTTCGTTGGCCGGCTCATCCACCAGCAGCAGCGCCCAGGCCTCGGCCTTGATCAACTGCTGCGCGCGGGCCATGATGACCTTGAGCACCTTCTTGAGTTCCAGGGTCGAGGTCAGCGCCTTGGCCAGGCTCAGGAAGAAACTGAGCTCCTTGGTCCGGTAACGGAGCCCCGTTTTGAGCTCGCGATTCTCCGTGATCAGCGCCTGGAGCCTGTCCGACGCGGGCGCCGCCTTCGGATGATTCGGCGTGTGCCCTCCGGATTTTTTGGTCGTGTGTCTCGCCCCCATGATCCGCCGGTCCGCCCTAGGCGCTGCTCCCATGACATTTTTTGTATTTCTTCCCGCTGCCGCAGGGACAGGGGTCATTGCGTCCGACCTTGTCCGCGTCCCGATGCGCGGGCGCCGCCGATGCGGCCTCCTGTCCCGCGTCGCCCCGATGAAAGACCAGCCGGGGCGAGCGTCCTGGGGTGGACGCCAAGGGGGAAACCGGTGAGCCGGCCGCCGGGCCCGGCGAGGCGGACGGAACCGCCTGCGGCACCGGCTGCACCCGCATCAGATGGGCGATGACCTCGCTTTGGACGCGCCCCATCATGTCGGCGAACAGATCAAATCCCTCGCGCTTGTATTCAACCAGCGGATCCCGTTGGCCGTATCCCCGCAAGCCGATCCCCTCCTTCAAATAATCCATCGACAGCAGATGATCCTTCCAGAGGGCGTCCATGACGCGAAGCATCACCATCCGTTCGACCTGCCGGATCATCAACTCCCCGAACTCCGCCTCCCGCCGATGATACCCTTCCCGAATGCGATGCAGCAGCTCCGACCGCAGGGCGTCGGGGCCTTGAAGCGACCGCAACCACGGCTCATCGGCCTCCAGCGCAAACTGCTGATGCAGCGCCTCGGCCAGCCCCTTCAGGTCCCACTCCTCCGCGTGCTGCTCTTCGGAGCAGTAGAGCGGCAACAACCCGTCCAGCCGCTCCTCAATCATCTCCTGAATCGTGTCCACGACCGATTCGCCCCGGAGAATTTCCTTCCGGCGCTCATAGACGACCTCGCGCTGCTTGTTCATGACGTCGTCATATTCAAGCAACTGTTTCCGGATTTCGAAATTATGGGCTTCCACTTTTTTCTGGGCGCCTTCGATCGACCGGGTGACCCACCGGTGTTCGATCGGGACCCCTTCCTCCATCCCCAGCCGCTGCATCAACCCGGAAAGACGCTCACTGCCGAAAATCCGCATCAGATCGTCTTCCAGGGAGAGATAAAACCTCGATGAACCGGGATCGCCCTGCCGGCCGGAACGACCGCGCAATTGATTGTCGATCCGCCGGCTTTCGTGCCGTTCCGTGCCCAGGATGTGCAGACCGCCCGCCGCGACCACGTCCTGTTTCTCCCGCTCCGTCTCCGCCTTGATCCGTTCGGTGAGCCGCTGCAGGTCGGCCGGCGCCCACTCCTCCTGTTTCTGCATCTCGCGCTTGACCAGGAAATCCGGGTTGCCTCCCAGCAGGATATCGGTGCCGCGGCCCGCCATGTTGGTCGCAATCGTGACGGCGTTCTTGCGGCCGGCCTGCGCGATGATCTCGGCCTCTTTCTCATGATACTTGGCGTTCAGGACGGAGTGTTCGACGCCGCGCCGTTTCAACATCGCGCTCAATCGCTCGGACTTTTCGATGGAGATCGTCCCGACGAGAGCCGGTTGTCCCTTGGCATGCAGCTCAATGATCTCCTCAACGATCGCTTCGAACTTTTCCCGCTCGGTCCGGTAGACCACGTCGGGATAGTCCACCCGGCTCATCACGCGGTGCGTCGGCGCCACCACGACATCCAGCGAGTAAATCTTGCTGAACTCCGCCGCTTCGGTGTCGGCCGTGCCGGTCATGCCGGCCAATTTGTCATAGAGTCTGAAATAATTCTGGAAGGTGATCGTGGCCAGCGTCTGGTTCTCGCTGGCGATCTTGACGCCTTCCTTGGCTTCGACCGCCTGGTGCAGGCCGTCGCTCCAGCGGCGCCCCGGCATCAGCCGGCCGGTGAACTCATCCACAATGATGACCTGTCCGTCCTTGACGACATATTCGACGTCCCGGTGGTAGAGCGCGTGCGCCCTCAACGCCTGCCCCACGTGATGCACCAGACTCATGTTGGCCATGTCATACAAATTGTCGACCCCGAGCAGGCGCTCCACCTTCGCGTTGCCCTCCTCGGTCAGCGCCACGGTTTTGGTCTTCTCCTCGATGGTGTAATCGGTCACGGCCTTCAGGTACGGGATGATCTTGTCCACGCGATAGTAGAGGTCCGTGGATTCCTCGGCGGGGCCGGAAATGATCAGCGGCGTGCGCGCCTCGTCAATCAGGATGCTGTCCACTTCGTCCACAATGGCATAATGCAGATCGCGCTGCACGCATTGCGCCTGTTCCACCACCATGTTGTCCCGCAGATAATCGAATCCGAACTCGTTGTTGGTGCCGTAGGTGAGGTCGGCCGCGTAGGCCTCCCGCCGGGTCACCGGCCGCAACGACTGCATCCGGCGGTCCGAGGCCTCATAGGAGGGATCAAACAGGAACGAGGCGTCGTGCTGGATTACACCGACGGACAGCCCCAGCGCGTGATAGACGGGCCCCATCCACTGGGCGTCGCGCTTGGCCAGGTAATCGTTGACGGTGATCAGATGGCAGCCCCGGCCGGTGAGCGCATTCAGATAGAGGGGAAGCGTGGCGACCAGCGTCTTCCCTTCGCCGGTCTTCATCTCGGAGATTTTGCCTTCGTGCAGCACCACGCCGCCCAGCAGCTGGACATCGAAATGGCGCATCCCCAACCGCCGCTTGGCCGTCTCGCGCACCACGGCAAAGGCTTCGGGCAACACGGCGTCGACCGACTCCCCGCCGGCCAAGCGCCGGCGGAAGTCGTCAGTCCTCACCGTCAGCGTCTCGTCATCGAGCGCGGCCACGGCGGGCTCGAACGCGTTGACCTTCGCCACGATCGGCCAGAGCCGCTTCAGTTCCCGGTCGTTTTTCGTGCCGACGACTTTTTTGATCAGGGTGCCGATCATTGAAAAAGAAACCCTCGGGTTTCAAAACCGGGAGACAGTAATCGGAGGGACGACCGCCGGGGTGTGAAGAGACATCTACTGACGACAACAACCAGCCGCCGCATGTGTGAATTATAACACAAGGCGTCCCCCGCCACCAGACGGCGGGCCGATCGGATCGTCTAGAGGATCAGCAAGAACCGGGGAAGCGTCAGTTGATGATGTACTGAAGCGGATCCACCGCCTGACCGTTGACGTGGATTTCGTAGTGCAGATGAGGACCGGTGCTCAGTCCGCTGTTGCCGACCGCCGCAATGGTCTCGCCCCGTTTGATCCGCATGCCGGTACTGACATAGGTCCGCAAGAGATGCGCATAGAGTGTTTTCACACCGTAACCATGATCGATGACCACCACCCTGCCGAGCCCGCTGTCGTGGTCCACGGCCTCCACCCGTCCGTCCGCAGGCGCCACGATCGGCGTGCCCGCATAGGCGGCCAGATCGATCCCCTTGTGCATCATGATCGTCCCGGTAAACGGCGAGAGGCGTCGTCCGAAACCGGATGAGTACCAGCCGTGCACGGGCCAGATCGACGGCGTCGACGCCCACTGCGTCATCCGCCCGCGCAGCGAGCTTATCAGTTCGGAGAAACTTGCTTCCTGCCGGGCGGCGTCGGACTGCAAACTCACCAACGACGCTTCCAGCTCGGTCACGGGGGGCGCCTCCTCCGTTCCGCCCTTTCCGTCGAGAGGCGGACCGTCAGGGGTCGCCTCGGTGCCGCCGATGCCGGCCTTTCCGTCGGCATCGGGCGGCGGATTCAAATTGGTCATGACGCGGAGTTTGACGTCAAATTCCCGGAGCCGCTCCAGTTGTCCCTTCAAATCATTCGCCAGCTCCTGATAGCGCGCCAGCTCCTGCTCCTGGGTCGTGCTTTTCAACCGCAACGTCCGCAGTTCCCACGCATGACCCAGCATCACAACATAATGCAATGCCGCGAGGCTGAACACCACCACCAGAGCGGCCGCCGCAATCCCCAACTGTTTGGCTCTCTGCTTGGCAATCCGAAATTGATAGCCTTTGGCAGTCGGCTTGGGAAAAATGACGATGGTATAGGCATCTTGGGGATCGGCCATTCTCAGTCCCTCCCGCAAATGTAACCGGTCATTCTTATCCCTTCGGTCTGGTAAAGACGCAAGCAATATGCCAGCGTTTCAAATCGGGACTTGTTTCTAACATTTTGATAAAAATAGCCTTTTTATTACAGAAACGTTCCTCTTTGAAACACACAGGCCAACTTTGTCCATTAATGGGTAACTGGTTACAGAATTGGGCTGGTCAGCGGGGTTGACTCAACCACCCACCGGAGATAGTCTTTGGATCCCGACACAATGGGCAGCGCAATGATCTCGGGAATGGCGTAATTGTGGAGGGCCTTGACTTCGGAAGCCACCCGATCGAACAACGGTCGCCGCGTTTTGATCACCAGCAGCCACTCGGCCTCCTCGCAACGCTGGCCCTCCCAGCGATAGATCGATTCGACCGATGTCACGATGTTCACGCACGCGGCCAACCGGGCGTCAACCAGGCGGCGGGCGATCGCCCGCGCCAATTCGCCCGGCGGCGCCGTCACCAACACGACAATCGTCTCATTCGATCCGTCAGCCGTCGACATTGCACGCTCCGATCACGCGGAGTAACCGCGGTCAGGGCTATCACGAAACGATTGGGAAAGTCAAGGCGGAATGCAGCGTAATGCAGCGTAACCGTCAAGGGGCGGAACGGGACGAGGCCGACTGATCACGATTACGATAGAGATGCGGGGTCACAAAGATCAGCAGCTCGGACAAATCATCAGATGTTTTTTCGTTTTTAAACAGCCAGCCCACCACGGGAATGCTGGACAGGAACGGCAGGCCGGTGCGTTGCTTGCTTTCCGTTTTTTTGTAAATTCCGCCGATCACCACCGTTTCGCCGTCGCGGGCGATCATTTCCGTCGACGCCTCGCGCGTCGTCAATGTCGGGATGCCCTGCACCTGCTGCGCGAAATCGGCGTCCTTTTTCTCCGCATGAATTTTCAGATTAATCTGATCACCGGGCGTCACATGCGGGGTGACCGTCAGGGCCAGATTGACGTCGATATTTTGCACGCCCGTCGTCGCCTGGCTCCCCTCCGCGCCGCCCGGCCCGGCCACGCCCGAGGCGACCACCGTCGAGGTCAGCACCGGAATGGTCAGGCCGGTGGAAATCTTGGCTTCCTTATTGTTTTGGGTCAGAATTTTTGGGCTCGATAAAATCTTGCCGCGACCCGTATTTTCAAGCGCCGTCAACTGGAGATCAAGCGCGAAGGTGTCGGAAATGTTGGCAAATGAGAATCCGATCGCGCCGCCGGAACCCGGACCGACGCTGGCCGGCAAATTCACCAGAAAATTGCTGCCCGCCGCGCCCACCCCTCCCGTGGCCGCGGTGCCCCCGAGGCCAAACGTCCCCGCTCCGTTGCGCGAGATGCCATTGGCCCCCCATTGGATCCCGATCTGACGGGAGAAACTTGTGTCCGCCTCGACAATTTTTGCCTCAATCAGGACCTGGGGCGTCCGTTCATCCAATTTTCCCACCACGCCCCGAATGCGCCGGATGTTTTCCTGCACATCCCTGATCAGCAACGCATTGGTCCGCTTGTCGATGGTCAATTTTCCCCTGGAGCTCAACAACTGCCTGACCGACTGGGACAGTTCATCCGCGTCCGCGAATTGCACCGGAACGATGGCGGTGACCAGCTGGTCTTCACCCGCCGCAAACGGCGAACGGACGATCCGGAGGATGTTGCCCTCCTGCATGCTGCTCAGGTTCTGGATCTGGAGAATCGCCTCCAGCGCCTCCTGCAGCGTGACATCGCGAAAGCTCAACGTCACCTTGCCCTGGACGTCATCGCCGAATACCACATTCAGCTTGTTTTCCTGTCCAAGGGCTCTGAGCACATCCTTCACATCGGCGTCCCTGAATTCCATTGAAAAACGCAGCGCCGGCGGCGCGGCGACCGCCGCCCCCATTCCGGACGGCCCTCCCCACACCGCCATCGCCGCCAGCACGCAGATCATCGCACGGCCCCGCCAGTCTCGCGCCTTGCGCATCTACGGTTTCCTCTTTTGGACGGTGAACCGCGGGACATCCAGCCGCCGGAGGACTTTGCCTTCGCGCACCATCACATGATCGCGGTCAATCGCCACCACCTGCCGCCCATCCACCTCATCGCCGACCCGCACCACTTGACCGTTCAACACGGCCACCGCGGATGACTGGTGATAGAGGATGGCCGTCAGCGACAGCGTCCCCGCCATGACCTCCTCCTTGGTGGGTTGCGCAAACGGATCCCTCCCCCATCGGGGCGCCTCCAACTGTTCCAACGCCTGAAGATTGATCTCGGACAGCCCCGCCGACAGTCGCGCACGGCTTGCCGTTTCGGAAGCGCCGGTTGCATCAGCAGAAGAGGCCGGCGCCACCCACACCGCCCACACGATCACACCGATCACGATGACCGACCGCGTCTCCATCACACCTTCCCCAGGAAACTCACCGTGCCCACCTCCACGGTCAACACCGCGCCTTCCACCGTTGACGGCTCCACACGAACCCGGCCCACCAGCACCACCTGCTGGAGGTGTTGCACCTGCTGCAGATATTCCCCCAGACTGCGGAACCGGGCCCGCAGTTCCATGGTCACCGGCAATTCCACATAGCTGCCTTGATCCCGCTGCTCGCCGGGTTTGATCGATAGCACGTCGACCCCCCCCTCCTTGGCCGTACGCATCAACTCGGAAACCAGCTCCGACACCCGCCCCCCCTGCGACAACTGCTGCTGCGTTTGCGCGACCAGCGTGGCCCGCGTTTTCGCCTCAACCTGCTGTGCCGCAGCCTGATCCACCTCTTTCTGCCTGAGCAGCACCTCGCTCTTCAGGCCGCCGATCTCATTTTTCACGGCATCCAGCTGGCCCTTCAGCGCAAGCAACTTCTTCTGCTGCGCATCATGCAGCATCACGCCGCCGGAGACGACGAGCGCGGCGATGACCGCCCACGCGATGAATTGTTCGCGCGGCGACAGTTTTTGCAGCAGGGCGAACAGTTTTCCCATCAGACCCTTTTCCGCTCCCCGTCGGTTGCGCCACGCGTCATCGGACGATCACCACAATCCGTCAAGTCCTTCACAGCAACACCCCGGCAATTTCAAAATCGACCTGTTCGCCCAGCTTGTCGGTTTTGCGCTTGGCGGATTTCAACGTCACCGACGTAAATTTCGGCGACTGTTCCAGGGCCATCAACAACTGCCCCAGCCCCAGAAACGATCTGGCAAACCCGGAGAGCGTGATGCTCTTCTTGTCGGCCAACTTGGTCTTTCCCCTGCCGACGGGGATGTTCAGCGTCTCCACATCCATCTTGAGCAGCCAGACGCCCTCCGGCACCCGCAGGCTCATATCCTGAAACAACTCAGTCCACTTGGTGCGCTGGTTGATCAGGGGCAACAGCTCGGCCGACGCGGTGGTCACCTGCGCATTCATCCCGCTGGTCAGCAGCGTCAGCCGATCCGACAACGTGGCAATCTGCGCTTTGACCTGATCGCGTTCCGCCTGTTGGGCGGCAATGGCCCGTCCCAGTTCCCACCGTTTCTTCAGGTCCAGCGCCGCCACGACCGCGATCGACACGATCAGGAGCGCCATCGACCCGATTACCAGGGAACGCTTGGGCGCGGCGATGGTGCCGGTTCCCAGGACCGGCCGGTAGAGATTGATCCGCTGCTTGGACCGGCGGGCCATCACGCCTCCCACTGTGCCAGGCCCATGGCGGCCGTAAAGCGGGGCGCCTGGGCCCGCACCACATCGAACCCCGCCTTCTCAACATGGAACTCGGCGAACGGATCGTCCAATTCGATCGGCGCTTCAAAATAGCCGGACATGTACCCGCTCAACCCGCGCAGGAGCGCGGTGCCCCCGCCCAGCAGCAGCCGCTGCAGCGCGCTCTGTCGATGCTCCACGCGGTAAAATTCGATCGACCGCTGCACCTCCAGAATCAACCGGTTCACCTCCTGCTTGATCACCTCCGCAAACTTGTCGGCGCGCGCCTGCTCCAGCGCCTGCCGGGGATTTTCCAGACCGATCTGCCGCTTCAGCAACTCCGCGGACGAGGCGGACACGCCCAGCTCCCGCGCGATGGCGTCGGTGATGCCCTGTCCGCCGCCCGCCACCCGGCGCGTCATCCGCAGGGCGCCGTTTCGCACCACATTGATGTCGATTTTCCCGGCTCCCAGGTCCACCAACGCCACGTTGCCCTCCAGCAACTCCGGCGCCCGCCGTTGAATCGCCGCCACCCACGCCAGCGGCGTCGCGTCGATCGCCACGATCTTCAATCCCGCCTGCTTGAGCGGCTCCAGATCGGCCATGAGCGCGGCCCGTTCCCCCGCCACGAGGACCACCTCCACCGTGTTGCCCTCCGCGCCCCCCTCCCTGCCGACCACCAGGTAGTCGATCACCAGCTCGTCGATGGCGCAGGAGAAATGTTTTTTCGCCTCCCATCGCAACGCCTCGACCAACTCCTGATCCGGAATCGCGGGCATCGTCAGATAGGTGATCAGCAACGCCCGCTCCGTGAAGCAGACCGCCGCCGGTTGACGGGCCAGTTGGTACTCCTCGCCCAATGAGGAGAGGCCGGCGCTCATCCGCGGCCCTGTCATCGTTGATCCGGGCGGTGGCAACTCGACCAGACCGGCAAAGAGGAGGGAGCCGCGACGGCGGCCGGTCAGGCTGACAGCTTTGATGGAGCCATGGCCGACGTCGAGACCGATCAGGGGCGGGCTCAACCAGCCCACTGCAACCCTTCCGGCCGACCCTGCGCACGGCAGGCAGTCGCGCACATCGGCACACCTGTAAAATGCGTTCCGGTTTTGATCATTCGGATTTGATTATTGATACGCCAGAAAATGGCTGATGTCAAGAAGAAAAACAAGATGTTGGGGCATTCAGACCCGGCAACACCTACATGTTGACGCCGGTAAAATTCAGTAGTTCTCGCGCCAGTCGCTCACCGTGGTCTGCTCCGGCAGCATATCAATCCCGCGCAAATGGGTGTTGCCGGTCGCACTCGGCGCCTCTGTGCCGTTCTCCGCATCGGTGGCCAGCCAGCTCCCGGCGCGTTTCCGGATAATCGTGGCCTCCTCGCCGACGCCCCACGCCTTGGCCTTCGAAAAAGCTTTCACGGCCAACAGGCGAGCGGGCGAGGTGCCATCCACCGCCCACGAACCGGCAAGATGATCATACATGAGGATGACGCCGTCGTCCCCGACGGCGATGCCGTCGCCGTTGGGCGCGATGGAGACGGCGTTTACATTGGAGGAGGTGACCGCTTCCGACAAGGGATCCTTCGCCCATGAGCCGGTGACCACGCCTCCGGCCAGCGTGCCGGTGAAATGGTAGATCACCCCCTCCTCGCCGACCACCCACCCCTCCGTGGCGCTGCGCATCGACACCGAGTTCAACCCCTTCGTCGGGAGGGTCGGCGCGCCGTTGGCGAGCTGCGTCCACAACGACCAGGTCTTGGGGCCGCTGTTGTAGCGAAAAATGACCCCCCCCTGGCCGACGGCCCAGCCATCGTCGGCAACCTTGTCGCCGTTGGTATCGACCATCGCCACCGACGCCAGATTCGGACGGCGGCTGACTCGGTATTTGACGGTCAACCTGGGGCGGTAGCCGGTGTACGGCGACGGGGCGTGGGCCGAATAGAACCAGACTGTACCGCTGGAACTGGGGTCCGTCGCCCCCGTGCTCGGATCAAGTCCCATCCTCAAGACCAGACCATAGTTATGATAGGTATCATCCACCCACCCCTGCGCCAGCCGCGTCACATCCCATTCATACCTCTGTCCCGGCGGCACATTGAGGGGATCGGTGATCTCCTTCTGCCTGATGATCGTTTTCGCAAAACTGTTCGTCTGGTCAACACCCCAGCTTTGCGGCTGCGTCGCGCCGCTCAGTGTGGCAACAGGCCAGGAAGAGGTCACTCGGTAGATATCAACGTAGCGGTCGCCAAGGCCAGCCAAGGCGTTGTTGTCAGTCTGTGACAAACCCGTATCGTAAATACGGATTCCATCCATCAGGCCGGCAAAACTGTTCCCCGTGCCGAGAGGACTAGTTGTGTTGGTGCCTCCGATACAGAGGCTATCGGAGGAAATGCCGGTGGGGCCGCCGGTATGACCGCCGCATTTGCGAGTGGGCGGACCTGGTGACACTGCAGCACTTCCAGGAAACAGAGCTCCCGAAGCATCCACTTCCTTGAGGGGATCGCCGCCGTCTTGATACACCCGGAGGTGTTGCCCGTCATACGTGCCGCTGAGCATATACCAGTGATTAAGCTGCAGCGGGGGACCGTCGGATAATGCCTCCTTCGGCACCCAGCACAACAGCCCGCAACTGACCCGCACCTTGAAAGCCGGCCGGCCATTGACAAGCCGCAGCACAAAACTGAGCCGATCGTCGTTGATGCCCTTGCGGATCAGCTCCTGGCTTGCGGCGGTCAGTTCGGATGCCGAGGTAAAATTGACCCACACCGAGACCGTCACACCGCTGGCAATGCCCTGCAGCGCATTCGTGGAAGGCAGGATCACCCGGTCATTATTGCCATCGAAGGAAAGGGCCGGTCCATCAATGCCGCCCGTGGTCGTCTCAATGGTGCCTCCGTAATTCGTCCCCGAATTGCCGTTGCCCGATGAATCGTTAACGGCCGGCGGTACGCATTGGCCTGAGACCAGAATGCAATCGCTGGTATTTTGATATTCCAGGAACAATCCGGTTGTGCCGAATTCCGGGGTGTCGGAGGGACGCACCTCGGCCTTGTAGGCCCGGAGCTGCAGAATCGCAGTTGACACCGACAGCGCATATTGTTTGACCACACCTAGATCAAATTGCAGATACGGCCGGAAGAGTTTTTTGTTCGGATTGGGCGTGATGATCGTCTCGGTCAGATCGCCCTCGGCATTGGGGCTGGCATTGTTGCTGGGGTCGGCGTCATTCGGCGCTTCACGCACCCGGCGAAGCCCCAATCGATCGATTTCATTGCCGGTCTCGTAGAGGTTGGGGTTGAGGAACGTTCCCGAATGGTAATTGATGCCGTTGGTACACCCCAGAATCTGCGGCGGCGTGCAGAGGGTGCCGTCATTCTGAACGCTGTCATTGAGCCGCGCATAGACGTCCTGCACGGGTTCGATCTGGGACGTCCACGTCCCGTCGCCGTTGTCACACGTGGACGGCGGATTGCCTGGCGAGCAGGACACGCCCGGGGGCGGCACCACGGGCATTGTCGCGAGGGGCTCGATCCCCCAGTTCGTCCCATCCCAATGGAACAACCGGCCGTCCTCCCCGACCGCCCACCCCTCGCTCGGGCCGAGCATCGAGAGGGCGCGGAAATTCCGGTCCGCCGACGCCACGATGTCGCTGTCGGCGACCAGGCCATCGGCGATGATCGCCGCCGTCCCCAGCGACTTGTCCTGGACGCGCACGACGTTGACCCGTCCGGCCGTCACATTGGTGACGTACATTTCACTCCCGTCGGGGCTCAACGCCACGCCCGTCGGCCCGTCGTCGGACAGGTCCACTTCCGGGCCGGCCGTATTGCCCGACGTGTTGATCGAGAGGAGTTTCGTCGTGCCGTTTTTGCTCACATAGGCTTCCGCGCCGTCCCGCGTATACCCCACGTGCCACGGCGTGCCTCCGACGATGGGAACGGCATCAACCTTTTGATCGCTCCCCAAATCAATCAGATACACCTTCTTGGTCGCCCGGCCGGCGACGTAGGCGTAAGAGCCGCCGGGGTGAATGGCGATGCCCCAGAGATCGGCATCGCCCGTATTGATGCCGACGACGGTCGGGTTGGGGGGGGAAAATCCGCTGGTCAGGGTGACCGACTTCACACAGCCGGATGATCCGGTGGTGACAAAGGCCTTGCTCCCGTTCCAGTTCAAGCCAATGTACCGCGGCACGGGATTCGGGCAATTGGCGGGATTCGCCGTATCGGTCAGAGTGAACGTGGCCTCCACGTAGTCGTTCGCCGGAGCGGTCTCCGTCGTCCCGCAGGCGCCTGGGCCGGGGCCGGTCCGGCAGATCACCGGCCCGGCAGGCGCTCGGATCGATCACCACCACATCGTTGTGGCCGGCGCCCCGCGTCACATAGAGATATTTCCCATTCGGCATGGTTGCCATCTCCCTGACTCCGCCTCCTGGAATCGGGAGGGAGAGCACCCGGGCCGTTTGACCGACTTCATGCGGATCGGTGTCGAGCAGCCCAATCGCTTCGCCGCCGTTGGCGGAGAAGTACATGTAGGCCGATCGCCGTTTCTGCCACGCGGTGCCGTCCCACTGCCCCATCACGCCCGAATCGCCCATGGCCCAGCCGCCGCCGAGCGAGGTCAGCTTGACCACCCGAAGAGTCCGGCCGGTCATCGAGTCCACCGGCTCCCATGCGACGCCGCTCCATTGGAGCATCGTGCCCTGATCGCCGACGGCCCAACCGCGATCAAATTGGGAAAAACCGATTGAGACCACCCGCTGGGCGTTGCCGGCCTGCGCGGCGGTGGCGGTGCCGATCGCATTGACAATGCAAAAATCCTGGAGGACCTTGCTCGTCGTGGCGGCGTGGGCGGTCGCCGTCGATCCCCCCACACCCCGCTTGCACAATGAAAACGTGTTGCCGGCCACCTGCGCGCATTCGATGATCTCCGACCCGATCACCACGATGCCGTAGGGGTTGGCGTAGCCGGCGGCCTTCAGGTCGGCCGCCCCGTTCAAATTGACCGTGAAGCTTTCATCCTCCGCGGTGATCGCCGCGTCCAACGCGAGCGCCGCGGGGGCGAACGACTCCGTCGCCACGGTGTAATGGCCGTTGCCCAGCGCCACATGAAAGACGTTCGGATCGGTGGTGCAGCTCTGCTGCTCGTCGAAAAAATAGTGCAGCGCCCGGTCCAGGCCGGCCTCCGCCAGATACTGGGCCGACGCCGCCTGCATCTGGTCGACCCCCGCGAAGCGCCCGCTGATCATGACGGAGACCATGACGCTGCCGAGCAGCGCAAGGAGCAGCATGGCGATCACCACGAATATCACCGAGATGCCACGCTCCTGTGAGAGTCGGTTCGTCGTCATCCTCGTCTTGATCATTGCCCTGATCATTGCACGGACCGGAATGAGATCTGGTCGCGCAGGGTGGTGCACAGGTTGGCGTTGCACGCCCCCTCCCCGACCGTCAGGTCGACCACCACGCGGTTGACCAGCAAATCCAACGCATCCGCCTTGACCGGCGTTACCGAACAATCGGCATTCAGCGGGCTTCGACAGGCGATGGCAATCCAGTGCGCACCGTAGGGCAGCGGGCCGCTGACAAAGAGCGCCGTGGCGGGAGTGGCCGCACTCGAGTTTTGAACGACGATCGCGGTCGCCGGGTCCGTGGTGGCGGGATTGGCGATGACGTCCGGAACGGTATCGGAAATCCAGACCTCCGCCGTCCCGAGGCCGACATCCTTCGGGCCGATCCAGGCAATCCGCGTGCCGGTGAACTGGTAGGCCAGGGTCGCGCCGTTGACCGCCAGCACGACATCGGCGCCCTGCACGGTGTCGGCGCAGACATCGGGGGTGCACGCCACCGGCGCGTCCTCGGCCTCCTGGCGCATCTGGACGATCGACGCGTTGGAATCTTCATAATAGGCCAGGGAGAAATTTTGCACGTTTATGGCGGCGGGGTCGGTCACGGCGACGCCGGTCGTCCAGTCGGTGCGGATCAACGGCTGCCCCGCGCCCGCCCAGCTGTACTCCAGGTCCTCGCCGCTCGATGTGATAAACCGGATCCGGTTCGGCCCGATCGCCACCGGCGTGACGCCTTCGGTCCAGTTCACCATGAGCGACGGCCGCCCGTTGACCCGCCGAATCGCGCGCGCCTCGCGCACAAACCGGTCCAGTCCGATCCGGGCCTGTTGCGAAACCTCATTCTGGCGGGTCATGTCGCTCCAGGCTTTCGCCCCCGTGATCACCGGCACCACAATAATCCCGGCCAGGATGCCCATGATCACCATCACCAGGATGATCTCCAGCAGCGTGATGCCGCGGCGGTTGATGATTATTCGCCTGTTCATGATGACGATTGATCGAGATGGTAGTTGGCCATGACCGTGTCCAGTTGCATCCGCCCGCATCGGGGAGACGCGCTGTCCGCGCACTCGCCCCACATCACCGTGACCGTGATTTTTTTGTAGTCGGTGGCGCCCGCCACACAGGCGCCCCCATTCGCATTGTCGCCCCCGTCGCCGACGGATTGCGGCCCATTGACGTAGCAGACCTTCACCCGGTACAGGTACCCCGCGTAGGCCGGCAAAGGATTTCCGTGCGGATCAGTAATCCCGCTGTTGGGCGCCGCATCAGGGAAATTGTAATCGTCGATATCGTCATAGGAAGTGCACATCGGCGCCGCCGGGTCGCAGCGGCTTTCACCTGCCTCGGGGCCGAGCGCATTCGCGCCCGTTGGAACGCCGTTGGGAATCGGGACATTCTCGTCCCAGCGCTTCGCCCTGACCTCCTCCATCAATTCCTGCGCCAGCCCCAAGCCCACCGTGCCCATCTGCGCCTCGGCGGTGTGATTCATCGTTTGGATGAAATAGATCATCAGCGTGGGAAGCGCGATGGCGGCGATCACCAGCAGAATCACCAGCTCGACCAGCGTCACGCCCCGTTGATTGCGGAGGAAAGGTCCCGTCCGCCCCCTGCGGCTCGCGGACGCCGTGGCGACCGCCCTCATCAACATTGGTCCCGCCAATCCACCAGCCCCGTGGCCACCGTGACCGACATCTGCTCGCACGCCATATCCTTGTGGACATCGATGGTATTGGTCGGCGACGGGAGCAGCGCCAGCGCGACACAACCGGCGCCCCACCCCCCGCAGGGCCTGCCCGTCGCGTTGAATTGAATGGTCTGCTCCGCCAGCGTCGTATCGAGCAGCACCCCGTCATGGGGGCCGATCATCTGCATGGAGAAATCCTGACCGCTCAATGGATCTTTCTCCAGATAATATTGTCCAAGGGGATCCGCCGTCACAGCGAATCCGGTGAACGCGGCCAGTTCGGCCGGGGCGCAATTGGAGTTATTCTGAATTCCGGCGCAGTTGAAAAAGAGCCGATATTGGGTGCAACCAGCCGCGCCCCCGGCGCAGGCGGCGAAGGTCACGCCGTGCGGGACCTGCGTGGCGACGGCGCGTGCCTGCGCGTATCGAAGGTCCCCGATCAATTTTCTGGACGTCGCCGACACCTGCGGACCGCTGTAATTGAAGCGAGGAATAGCGACAATAGCCAGAATGCCGATAATGACGATGATGATCACCAGCTCGATCAGCGTGAAGCCTGCCTGGCCGGAACGCGCACCACTGGCGCGGCCGGACAGGAATGGGTGCACGAGTGCTCTGTGTCTTTGAGGCGCTGGCTGCTCCATGCCGCACACCGTTCGCAAGACGCCGTCTCCGGCCGTCTTCCGTGTCCAATCACAGGGTGACTGGTCGCGGAGCCGCAACATTTGCGGACTCCCTGGTGTGCCACTTCGGCAACCACATCGCCGTGCCGTGAGGGCCGTAGGCGTGTCGCTTTGCGAATTCCCCCTTTTCAAGGGGATCGCTCTTATCGGTGGCAGACGTGAAAACCTATTGTTAACGGTAGCAGATTTTCCCCGGCCGTCAAGCGGAACGGAGGGTGGTTTTCTCCCGGATTAACGGGATTGGGGGGGAGTGGGAGGGGGGGCCGAGCGAATCCAGCTCCTTGAGAATGGCGGTTTTTGTCGGATAGAGCTCAGCCGCCTGTCTGTAGGCGCTCCAGGGGTCGTACGCCGCAAAACTCGATGAAAATGCGGCATAATTTTTATAAAACCGCCCCAAATTCCAGTAGTATCGATAATCGGCAGGGCTCAATTGGGTCGCCATCCGGAAGGCCATTTCCGCCGTTTGCAGCAGATCCTGGCGACGACTCTGATTGGCCCAATGCTCATAGGCGAGCCCCAGGTTCTCGTAATAGGAGGCCTGGCGCGGGTTCCATACCGTCGCCACGGCAAAACGGCCGATCGCCTCTTCATAACGGTTCCGGGCCATTGACTCCTGCCCGGCCAAACCGGCCCTGTCCGCCAGATAGAGCCGGCCGACCAACAGCGCCAGCAGCACGGACACGATCACCGCGGCCAACGGGCGCGTCTTCGTCCACAGGGCCGCCGCCGAGGCTGAAGCCGCCCATGGGGATGGCGAATCGGTGGAATGTCGGCCGCACACCTCGCGCCAGGACGAGCGCAGATAGCCGAGATAGATCGCCAGCACGAACAAAATGGCCGGGACATAGAGATCGAAGTCAACCGCGCTATGCAGCAGAATCGCGGCTCCGCCGCCCGCCACGCCGGCCAGGAGAATTGCGGCGTCACCGGAGGCCTGCTTCGCCTCCGCCACATCGTCCGCCTTTCCTTGACGGACGCGCCGCACACGCCAGACCATCCAGCCGGCCGCACCGGCCAGCCAGAGGAAACAGGCCAGCCCGGGCAGCCCCATTTCCGCGGCGAGTTGAAGGTAATCATTGTGGGCATAGTACTGCGTCACACCGTCAAACGCCGGCGATTTAAACCGCACGTAGGCCAGACCAAACGTGCCGATGCCCCACCCCGTCAGCGGTCGTTCCCGGATCATCTCAACGGCGCTCTGCCAGATGAGATAGCGGTGCGGCTCGGCATTGAGTAGATGGGTCAACGTGGCCGCGCGCGGCCTGATCAACTCCGGATGCAACCGGTCAATTACCGTGACGGACAGGGCCAACACCACCGCGCCGATCAGGAGCGTTCGTCCCATCACCCGCCTCCATCCCACGAGCGCCAGCGCGCACAGCATCCCCGCGGCGCCAGCCAGCCAGCCGCCCCGCGAACCGGTGGCCGCCAATGCCGCCGCCTGCAGAATCGCCAGCACCAGCCACCACGCATGGGCCGGGCGGGATTTCGCCGTAAGCAGCAATGCCGCCGTCACCGGCAGGGCCGCCGCCAGAAAGCCGGCCAGGCTGTTGGGAATCAGAAAGAACGAGTGCAGACGGCCTCCCATCTGATTCAATCCCAACGGCCACTGAAGAAAACCATAGAGCGCCAGCCCGCCGGCCAGCAGGGCCACCCAGAACAACAACGGCCGATAGGCGGATACCGAGGGCAGCAACCGGGGCAGCAGGAGTGCGAGAAGGACGAAATTGGCCAGTTTGATCAGCCCCAGATCACTACTGCCCCGATCAACCGTCCACCAGACGGCGGACACGCCGCCGACCAGGAGCAGACCGAACAACGGCAGATCAAACAGGCGCCCCGCAACGGGGGGATCCCCCGTTGCGGGGCGCACACCAACGATCAGGAGAAGCGCCAGCGTCCCCCACGCGGTCAGCGTGGTAAAGAGCAGGCTCTGAACGCCCGTGTCAAACGCCGCGGCAAGGAACGGGACAGCCACGATCACATATATGAGCCAATCTCCGGCCCGTTGCCGCATCACGGTCAATCGCCACTGCTGTCAAACACAGCCGGCCATCTCACTCTCCGGCCATTTCTCCTTCAACAAGCTACGGACAGTTCGTCCCGGTGCAATTGAACGTGGCCGCAACGTTGACACCAGCAACCACCGCCGCCGGTGTATAGGTCCATGTGGCAGCTGCGGCTCCCGCGACATTGCCGAATGGTCCGACATAGGTATAGGGCCCACCGGCTGGAGCTGTGGTTTGCACCCAGTTGTCGGATGAGGTCGTTCCCGTCTCCACCACATAGGAGAACAGCCCGACCTGTCCCTGATTGCCATTGGCGGCAAACGTGGTCGCCGCCGCATTATCCAGTCTGGCCGGCCAACCAAGCTGATTTGATGCCGGCGACGCGGTGCCTGCCGTTGTGCCGCCGACAAGAAACGCCGCCCGGACGATCGAAATGCCCGCCCGCACGCCGCCGGCCATGCCCTTTTCGGCCGCCCGCTGCGCATCCGTCTGCAAATTAATGAACCGCGGAATGGCCACCGCAGCCAGAATACCGAGGATCACCACCACCATGATCAGTTCGATCAGGGTGAACCCTTGAGAATTGGACATCCGCTTCATGATTCTGCTCCTCCCTTTCCGCCCCGCGAGGATCGTCCGCGACGCGAGATCGTTGGTTGTGTTGCGCCGTGCCGTGGCCGCATTCGCAGCCGCCAAATGGTAAAGATAGCCGAGGTCGGCCAATCCGTCAAATCCCCCCCTTTTTTGGCACTGGGTCAGTTTCACCCGAAAAATAGGGACACGTCCCAATTGTGGTGAGTTCCTGCCGCCTGTGTGTGACTCACTCTGGAACAATTGGGACGTGTCCCTATTTTTGACGCCACACATGCGGGCAGCAGAAAACTGACCCACCACCCCCTTTTATAGTTGGGGGCGACGCCCGCTCCTCCCCCGGGCATCCGTGGGGCACATGCGGCGCGCCGCGCTTCACGGTTCAGCTTCCACCCTTGAAGACCTTCATCATGTCCCACCACGGCATGAAGATCGCCAGCGCCAGCAGCAGGACCATGGTGCCGATCACCAGCAGCAGAATCGGCTCCAGCGCGGAGGACAACGTTTTGAGCGAGTAATCGACCTCCCGGTCATAATAGTGGGAGACGTTCATCAACATCTTGTCCAACTGGCCGGTTTCCTCGCCCACCGCCACCATCTGCAGCACCACCGGAGGGAACAATTTGGCCTCTTTCATGGGGTTGGACAGGTTGGCCCCTTCCTTCACCGCGTCCGAAATGCCCACGATGAGTTTGGACAGGACGGTGTTGCCGACGGTTTTCGAGACGACGTCGAGGATCTGCAGCACCGGCAGACCGCTGCGGCTCAGAATGGCGAAGATCAGCGCAAAACGGGAGAGCGCCGATTTGAGAAAGATGGGCCCGAAGAGCGGAATCCGCAATTTCCAGCCGTCCCATCGCTCCCGGCCGATCGGCGTGGCAAGCACCCGTTTCAGCGTATACCAGCCGCCCCCCGCCGCCGCCAGCATCAGCCACCAGTAGCCCATGAACAGATTGTTGGTGCCGATCATGATCCGCGTGGGGAGAGGCAACGACACCTTGGCGCCGCCGTACATTTTGGCGAAGGTCGGGACGACAAAGATCATCAAAATCACAAACGCCAGCACCATGCCGCTGATGACGATCTTTGGATAACGGGTGGCCGCCTTGATCCGTTGCCGCGTCTCCTGCTCGTGCTCGCCGATCTGCACCAGCCGCTCGAGGATGGTGTCCAGGACGCCGGCCTGCTCGCCCGCGCCGATCATGCTGATGTAGAGCCCGTCAAACACATCCGAGTGCCTTTCCAGCGCCTGGGAAAACGACAGGCCCCCTTCCACATCGCGCTGGACCTGGCCCAGCAGCACTTTCAACTTGGGATTCTCCGTCTGGGTGATCAGCGCGCTGAAGCTGCCGGAAAAAGGCACGCCGGCGGAGAGCAGGCTGTGGAGTTGACGCGTGAAAAAGAGGCGGTCATTCTCGGTCACTGTCTGGAACCGCGCGAGAAACCCGGAGAGATCGGACGTCAGCAGGTCATCCTTCTTCTCCGCGATCGAGACAGGCCAGCAGCCCTGGGCCTCCAATTGCTCGGCCACCGCGTCGCGGCTGCCGCTTTCAAACGATCCGCTCAGCAACCGTCCCCCGCGATCCCGGGCTTTGTATTCAAACACCGGCATATGCACACCAAGAGGGTCCAGGGTCAGGGGTCAGGGGGTCAAGGGTCCGGGACACTTCCCTGTTCTCTTTTCTCTTGCCCCTTGCCCCATGCCTCTTGACCCTATTCCTCTATTTCCTGCGTGACCCGCAGGACTTCTTCAAGCGTGGTCCGGCCATGAGCCGCTTTGAGCAGCCCATCCTCTCGAAGGGTCATAAAACCCGACTTCTTCGCCTGGATCTGAATCTCCCTGGCCGTGGCCCGGGCAATGATCTGGGTGCGGAGGGCGTCATCCAGGATCAACAGCTCGTAAATCCCCATCCGGCCCGCGTAGCCGGTCTGACGGCACTCCTGACACCCCTTGCCGTGCATAAACGTCTCCCCCGCTTGCGCGCCGTTGAGACTCGACGGCTGGGCCCCGTTGAGATTCAAGTTTTTCAGCAGATCGGCCTGCGGCTCGTAGGGCGACTTGCACCGCTGACAGACCCGACGGACCAGCCGCTGGGCGACCACGCCGGACAGCGTCGAGGCGATCAAAAAGGGTTCCACGCCCATGTCAATCAGCCGGGTGGCGGCGGTGGGCGCATCGTTCGTATGCAGCGTCGAAAAAACCAGATGGCCGGTCAGCGCGGCCTGGATGGCGATGGTCGCCGTTTCCTTGTCGCGGATTTCGCCGATCATGATGACGTCGGGATCCTGCCGGAGGATCGACCGGAGGCCGCTGGCGAACGTCACACCCGCTTTCGAATTGACCTGCACCTGGTTGATGATCTTGAGCTGATATTCCACCGGGTCCTCGACGGTGACGATGTTCTTGTCGATGGAGTTGATCTCCTGCAGCGATCCGTAGAGCGTGGTCGACTTCCCGCTGCCGGTCGGGCCCGTGACCAGGATCAATCCATACGGCCGCCGGATCAGCTTGCGAAAGGGGACGACGTGCCGTTCCGCCATCCCGGACTCCTCCAGGCCGAGCAGGACGTTGCTCTTGTCCAGCAACCGCATGACGACCTTTTCGCCGAAGACCGTCGGCAGGGTCGACACGCGAATATCCAGGTCCTTTTTGCCGACCTTGATCTGGATGGCGCCGTCCTGCGGAATGCGCTTCTCCGCAATGTCGATGTTCGCCATGATCTTGATGCGGGAGGTGACGCCGGCCTGCAGGTGGCGCGGCGAGGTCAACACTTCACGGAGCAGACCGTCCACGCGATAGCGGATCCGGAGCACATCCGAATCCGGTTCCAGGTGGATGTCGCTCGTCCCTTCCCGGACGGCTTGGGCGATCATCATATTGACGAATTTGATGACCGGGGCATCCTCGGCTTTGAGTTCGCCGACCACCGAGCGCAGTTCCCGGATGAGGGTCATGTCGCCCAGTTCGTCCACCTGGTATGATTCGTCCAAACTCGTCTCTGACCGTCGATCGCTCTGGCTCCTCCGGTCCTGGCCCGTGCGCTGATCGTCGAGGGTTTTGACCACGCGCTCCATGGAGGAGGTGATGCTGTAGTAGCGGTTGATCGCTTTCAGCACCTCCTGCTCCCGGCTGACCACCGGCTGCACATCGAGACCGGTGGCCTGGCGGACCGCATCAATGGCAAACACATTGAGCGGATCGGCCATGGCCAGCGTGATCACGCGCTCCTTCCTGGCCACCGGCAACACCTGATAGCGGCGGGCCATCTGCTCCGGAACCAGCTTGATGACGGATTGCTCGATGACGATATCGGACGGCTCGATGTGCGCAATGCCCATCTGGGAGCCCAGCATCTTGATCATGGCCTCTTCGGTGACGAAGCCCATTTTCAGCAAAATGGCGCCCAGACGCCCGCCGTGCCGGTGCTGATAGGCCAGGGCCTGATTGAGTTGTTCCTCGGTCAACTGTCCGTCGGCGATCAGCAGTTCGCCGAGCTTGCGCCGTTTCAGTGAAGGGGTCGTCATGATGGTGGCAATGAAGGCGCCGGCCGGACGCTCTGTCCGCCGGTATCTCGCACCTATTGGTAAAGATAGCCGTGGAAGGGGTTTCTGTCAAAAGCAGATGATCGCGGCCTGGCGGCCGGGAGGGAAATGCTTATTGCGAGAGGGCCAGCGTGACCTCGAGCTTGGTGCCCATTTCCACGATCACCACCTGGGTCGGCGAGATGGCTTTGACATAGAAGTGGCCCTGGACCGTTTCCCCCGCGCGCACCGTCATCGACTCGCCGCTGCGGGACAAAAAGGCCTGTCCCCTTCCCCCGCCCTTGTCCAGATAGCCCACATAGCGAAACTGCCCCAATTCCTGCCTGGCTTTCATGGCGGCCAGTTCTTCAGCCGACGGCGGCGGAGGCGGCGGGGGGGGCGGCGGGGGCGGCGGGGGCGGGGGCGGCTTGGGACGAAAACTTTCGACCGGCATGAACAGATCCCTCGCGATTTCGGTCGGGGGAGGAGGGCGATCCGCAAGTCGTTCCGTGTGGACAATCGCATCCGACCCGGTCGCCAGCATTTTCCCTTCGCCTTGCCGCACGACCGAGGCCGCCGGGGGCTGCCCTTTGGCGTATTTCAACGGCACCCGACGGTCCTCCGGCCAGATGGACCAGGCATAACCGACCGCGCCGATCCAGGCCAGCAACAACCCCGCCAGGAGCCAGACCTTCCGATCCATTACTCGTCGTCCCTCGCATAGACGCCGACGGACAGTTTGGCGATCACCTGCCCGCTCAATCGATCCTTTTGCAGGTCGATCGATTCGATCACAAACGGCTCGGCCCCGCCTTCCAGCGCCGCCAATAGCCGGCGCACGCTCGCGTAGGATCCCCGGGCGTTGAATTGGAGGATGACCTTGGCCCAGTTCGGGCTGGCGATTTTGGCCGGCACGAAATTCATCTCCGGGATGGCGACGCCCACCCGCTGTCCGATCGACGACAGGCGGCCGATGGTCTTGGGCAGGAGTTTTTTCGAGGGGAATCGTTTGGTCAACGCGTCCAGGCGGCGGTGCTGATCCTGATAGAGGAAGAGCGCCTGGATCTGTGTGCGGATCTCTCGGCTCCGGATTTCCTGCGCCGCAAGCGCCGCCGACGTGGGAGCCATCCACCAGAGATAGAGCGCCGCCTGCAGTCCGAGCAACAGCATGATTACGAGTAACGGGCCTTTAAATCCGGCGAGCCGCCCCCCCCACAACCCCGGGGCGGCCAGCACCGCCGGCGTCGCCGGCTTGAGCGCGTCAGTAGCGGACATTGAGCGTAAACCCCACCGTGCCATCCTGCTGTCCCCGTTGATCGGTCAGGAACACATCGTGAAAGGGGCGGGTCTCCTGGAGCTTCCCGACAAACGCGGTCAACCGCTCCAACGCCAGCGCCTCCCCTTTCAACGTCAAACCGGCCGCCGGCTGGGGCTGTACACTGGTCAGCGACACGCCGCCGGGCGTCGCCCGTTCAAGCTGGAGCAGAAGCGTCGACCAGGAAAACAGCCGTTGAGCGATCATCTGGTTGGCCACCGTCACTTGCGCGCTGATGGCCGTTCGACTGGCGTCGGTCAGCACCAATCCCTCCTTGCGCAACTTCGCCTCCACCTCCGAGCGCTGGGCGGACAACTGGGCGACCCGGCTCGTCTCCATCTCCAATGCGCGCCGCTCGGCCAGACCGATCGCCGTCATCGCAACCATGCCCAACAACAAGAGAATCGCCAGACCAATCAGTCCGAGCCGTATCCGCTTGAGCAGGGCGACCGGTTCGGAGGCGAGATTCACCGTGAACATCATGTCATGACCCCGGGGGACGCCTTGGAACCGATCCCGGCTTGAACCCTCCAGCCGACGGCGGCCAGCGCCATGGTCACCGCATGATCGTGTCCGTGGACGGGTGGGCCGGCCTCGCCGTTCGCCGCCGGCCCGTCCGTTTCCGGCGCCAGGCCGCCGGCACGGAGCCCTGAGGCGTCGGCCTGCAGTCGATCGATTCCGACATGGAAGTCCTCGCGCACCCGTCGCTCAAACTCGTCCAACGGCCGGTCGCTGAACACAAGCAACCGCTCAATCGATCGTTCCTCCAGGGCCGAGGTCGCATCGGAGGCTCGCAATGAGGCGTCGATTTCCACCAGCACGCGCGCCAGCCAGTCGGCCTGATCCATCGCGGCGGGGAACGCCTTGATGCGGATGAGCCGCGGGCCGCTCCGGTCCGCCATGATCATCGTAAAATTCCGGTCGAACAGATTCAAGAACAGCAGGCGCGGCTCCGCAGATCCAGGCCGGCCCGGCTGAAATAACGCGCGAATCCCTGACTCATAAAGATTGAACAGACGAAACGCCGACAGATCCACCATCGAGGGCCGGAGCCCCACCGCGCGGACCACGGCCTCGTACTCCGCCAGAATCTCCTTGCGAATGGCGGCAACCAGCACCCGGTGTTTGCCCCCGTCTCCCGCGGTCAACCGCTGCGAGGCAAACCGGCAGGACCCCAGGGGGGTGAGGAACAACTGTTCCAGGTGGTGTTGGAACAACGCCTCCCGTTCCTCCCGTTTGACCGGCACATGGGCCAGTTCCAAAATGGTCACCCGCACCGAGGCGTCCGGAAGGCTGATGGCGGTTTCACGCCCCTTCAGCCGGCGGACGGCGGGTTTCAGGTGTTCGATGATCACGTCGGGCCGACGGATATTCGATTCAACGGGCGACGGCGCCACGACCCCTTCGGGCAACACGTCCACATGCGAGGCCAGGAGACGGGGCCGCTGGGCCGACGGCGTGACGGCGGCGGTCGAGACGCACCCGGCCCCGATGTAGATGCCGACGTCCGGCGCGACGGACCACCACCGGTCCGTCCAGCTCGAGGCGCGCGCCGACACGTTGATGAAACTAGAATCGGACATTACTTCTCACGTTTGTTCGAAATTCATGGAACTGGAATCGGACATCACATCTCGCAGTTGCTCGAAGTAAAGGAAGGCCATCACAGCGGCTCGATGAAGGTCACGCGATTGATTTCCCGCAGAGTGGTCTCCCCGCGCAACACCTTTTCGACCCCCGCCTGACGCAACGTCGTCATCCCTTCAGCAATCGCCTGCTTGCGCAACTCGGACGAGGGGCGCCGGGCCAGAATCAGTTCGCGAACCGTATCGCTTAAATGAAGAAACTCCGTAATGGCCCGCCGTCCCTGGAAGCCGGTGCCGTTGCACGCGTGGCAACCGCGGCCCTGGAACAGTGTCGCCGTCTTGAGCATCACAGGGGTCAGCCCCGCTTCATCACAGTGCACCGGGTCGATGGTCGCCGGCTCCCGGCAACTCAGACAGATGGCCCGCACCAGCCGTTGGGCGAGAATGCAATTGAGCGAGGAGACGAAGTTGTAGGGCTCAATCCCCATGTTGACGAAACGCCCGATGACGTCAAACGCGTTGTTGGCGTGCACCGTCGTGAAGACCAGGTGGCCCGTCAAGGCGGACTGAATGGCGATTTGCGCCGTTTCCGCATCGCGAATTTCACCCACCATGATTTTGTCGGGATCGTGGCGGAGAATCGACCGCAGCCCCCGCGCAAACGTCAGCCCCTTTTTCTCGTTGACCGGAATCTGCACCACGCCGTCCAGCTGATACTCGACCGGATCCTCGATCGTGATGAGCTTGTCCTCCTTGTTGTTGATCTCGCTGATCGCGGCGTAGAGCGTGGTCGTCTTCCCGCTGCCGGTCGGCCCCGTGACCAGCACCATCCCGTACGGCTCCACAATCGCCCGGCGAAAGCGGCGAAGATCCTCCGGATTGAACCCCAGCCGGTCCAGCCGCAGCTCATTGACGCCCGCCGTAATGTACTCCTTGTCCAGGATGCGGATGACCACGTCCTCGCCGAAGATGCTGGGCAGGATGGAGACGCGAAAATCGATCTTGCGGCCATCGAGCCGCAGTTTGAACCGGCCGTCCTGCGGAACCCGTTTCTCCGCAATGTCCAGATCGGACATGACCTTGATGCGGGAGATGAGCGCGGGCAGCAGCTGCACGTCCAGGGGGGCCATCGCCGGATAGAGCACGCCGTCGATCCGGTACTTGACCATCACCGACCGGTCCGTCGCCTCGACGTGAATGTCGCTGGCCCGCCGCTGCAACGCATTGAGCAGCATGGAATCGACCAGCCGGATCACCGGGCTGGTGTCCTTGGTGATCTTTTCGACGGAGAGGATCTCGTCGCCGGCTTCATCCTCCTTGATCAGCACCGTGCCCATGTCGGCGCCGACTTTCTTGAGGACCTGGGTCGTGCTTTCGCTGCGTTTGAGCACGTCCAGAATGGCGGTGCGGGTCGACACCATGAGCCGCACCTGCCGCTTCAACAGCAATTCCAGCTCATCGAGCGCCTGCACATTGGTGGGATCGCTCACCACGATCGTCACGCTCCCCTCCGAGGCCTCGTACGGCACGAACGGATAGCGGTACATCAATTCCACGGGGATCCATTGATAGTCGGCCGGATTGAACCGGTGTTGATCGAGCGGCTGGTAGGCCAGGCGCGCCTGCTGCGCCAGCGCCTGGGCGAGCTGCTCCTCGGTCAAGACCCCCTGCTTGACCAGGCGCTCGCCCAACCGCATGTCATCGGCATGCGGGGCGCCCGCGGTTGACGTTCCCGCGCCCGACTCACCCTTCCGGGAATGGACCGCCGCCTCCAGCTGTTCCTGACTCACGAACCGCAACGAGACGAGCCACTCGCCCAGCCGGCGTCGCCGGCCGGCCGGCCGCTCCGGGCCGGCTCCAATCACGCGCCCTGCGCTCTTTGGCTCATCCATGGATGTGCGACCGTTCCGTGGATCGTTGCTGCCCGGTCTCGTCCCGCCTCGTCATTGAATCGTTCCCGCGAGATAAAAGATCGGCAGATACATGGCGACGACGATAATCGCCACCAAGCCCCCCATGATGAGCAGGATCGACGGTTCGATCCAGGTCATCAAGCGGTTCAACAGACGGTCCAATTCTCCTTCATGAAATTCCGAAATCTCATTCAGCATCTCGGGCAACGCCCCGGCGGTCTCCCCGATTTCAATCATCTCAACCGACATGCGCGGCAGCAGTTTGGCCCGTCCCATCGCCTGGGCAAGCCCGCTGCCACCCACCACCGCCTCGGTCGCCTGCGCCACGCCGGCGGTGAACACCTTGTTGGTGGAGGAAGCCTGCACCATGCGCAGCGCCGCCACCAGGGGGATGCCGCTCTGCAACGTCATCGCCAGTGTGCGCGTCATGCCAATGACATAATGCAACCGCACGGTCCGGCCGATCACGGGCAGCCGCAGCAGCCACCGGTGCCACCAACTGCGCGTTCGCGCCATCGTCGCCAGAAACCGAATCGCCACGGCGGCGCCTGCCACGGCGGCCGCCAGCCAGACAATCTGATGGTGCAGGAGATCCACCACAAGGAGAAAACCCCGCGTCAACAGGGGCAATTCGACATGCGCGTCCTCGTAGACCTTGGCAAAGTTCGGCATGACGTACAGCATCAGGAAGGTGATCACAACCAACCCGACCGTGACCAGAAACATGGGATAGGCCATCGCAGAGCGCACTTTGGCCGTCATCGCATGCATCCGGCGTAAATAGAGAATGTGGCGGGCCACCACCTCCACCACGTGACCGGTCTGCTCGCCGGACCGGAGCGACGCAACATAGAGATCCGAAAAATAACTTGGAAACCGGCCCATCGCCTCGGATAATGACGCCCCTCCCTTGACCAGATCCCGCACCTGGGTGAGCGCGTCACGGAATCCCGGATGCGCGGCCCGGTCGATCAACAAATCCAGCGTCCGCAAGATCGGGATGCCCGCCTTGACCAACGCGGAGAGTTCCTGATTGAACACCAGAAAATCCTGCACTCCGAAACGGGACCGGCGGCCGGCCAGCCATGCCCACTCGGACAGCCGGGGCCGGACGGAAAAAATGAGATACCCGAGCTCACGCAGACGGGCGGCGGCGCGATCGGCATCCTCCGCCTCGATCCGCTCGACGCTGACGGTTCCGTCCGCGCGCCCCACCCGACATGAATAGACCGGCATCACGTTCTCCGCTTCTCGTCGATCAGTATACGGGATGGACGAGAATCACGCAAGCAAAGCGAGTGGATCCGCTCGTGCTTCGCACTCGCTCAAGTCAGGGGGAGCGTGCTCAGCTCCCCCTAACAACCCCCATCGCCATACGTGCTCCACTCACGACTCGCGCGTCAAACCAGCGCTCGGCCCCTGGCCATCGTCATACCGCAGTTCGCCGAGTTTCGATTACACTCTACCCCTTAATCCGCTTCGTCCCTCTAATCCCTAATCCGCCTTTGTCTCCTTGCCCTCTTCACTCTTTGCCTGTTCCCACAACCCCTCCAGTTCGGTCAATGTCCAGCCGGCATTCGCCCCCGCGGGCACAAGCGGCCGCCCCGCTCCCGCAGCCAACTGTTCCATCCGGTGAAACCGGTCGATGAACCGTTGGGTCGCCCGCTGCAGCGCCGCCTCGGGATCGCACCGAAGATGACGGGCCAGATTGACCACGGCAAAGAGCAGATCCCCCAATTCCTCCTCCTGCCGCCGCTGCGACTGCGTCCCGACGGCTTCGGTCAGTTCGCCCCACTCTTCCTCGACCTTGGCCTGCACCGGTCCCCGCTCGGGCCAATCGAATCCGACACGGGCCGCCTTGGCCTGCACCTGGTGCGCACGCAACAGCGCAGGCAGCGATCGCGGAACGCCGTCCACCACGGAGGCGCGCGCGCGATGACCCGCTTCCTGCCGCTTCATCATTTCCCAACGGGCCAGGACCTGGTCGGCGGTCATGGCAGTCGGGGGGAGAGGCTCCTCTCCCCCCGGTTGATTCATCTGTGGGGGCCCGTGCGGAATCGAGCGGGCGTCCTCCGATGCCCCCACGCCCCCGGCCATCGCCGACTTTTGTGTTCCAAACACATGGGGATGGCGACGGGTCATTTTCCGGACGGTTCCCTCCACAACATCGTCAATGTCGAATTCCGACGCTTCCGATGCAATCTGGGCGTGAAAGAGCACCTGAAACAGCAGATCGCCGAGTTCTTCCCGCAACGCGTCGGGCCGGCCGGCCTCGATCGCCTCCAACACCTCATGCGTTTCTTCAAGGAGAAACGGCGTCAGGCTTTCGCGCGTCTGCTGACGATCCCACGGACACCCTCCTTCCCCGCGCAACCGTTGCATCACCTCGACCAATCGCTCAAACGCCGTGGACATGACTGCAATCCTTTCTATCGGCTTCCGCCGTTATCCCCTACCCCGCAGTTTCCCCATTAATCCCTAATCCCTCTTTCTCTTTCGCCCCATTATACCGTGTTTCCTGACAGTCGCAACGTCTTGGAATTGCTTGCAAAGGTTCATGGGGTGTGATAGGCTGTTTTTGCCGTTTCTCGACGTGGAGTAGCCGGGCACAGCGTTGTGCGCACGCGATCATGACTGATGAATCCCCGTTCACAATTCGCGACCGTCGCCGCAGTCAAGAAGAGTCCCCGCTCCCGGCTTCATCCGATCCGCCGCCGGTGACCGCACCGTTCGCCTCCCCCGATCCAGCGGGTCATGGGGAGGCGGCGCCACACGCTGTCCCGCCGCGGGCCAGTTTTTCCGAATTGCTCTTCAGTCTCGGAACCTCCGCGTTTGCCGCGCTGGGCGTGCAGTCCCCGGGAGAAGACGCCGGCGGGAATCCGTCAGTCATCGGGGAAGGGCCGATCGATCTTCAGTCTGCGCGTCACCTCATTGACCTGCTGGAGATTGTCGAGCGAAAGACGGCCGGCAACCTGACCCCTGACGAGCAACACCTCCTGCAACAGCTGCTCTATACCCTGCGACTGACCTTTGTGGAGCGCAGCCGCTCCGGACCCGTTGCGCCGCCCGGAGGCGCACGGTGACGCCGGACGAGCCGTCTCACCCGCCAGAGACGGCGTCCCTTCCCGATCCCCCCGCGCCGGCCCCGCGCCGGCGCGCGCTTCGATGGGTGGTGATCAGCGCGTTATTCGCAACGCTCCTGCTGCTCGGACTCTTCATCGCGCAGGCCAAACTGACCCAGATCGCAAGCCGGTCCATCCAGACGGCGTTGAGTGCGCAACTGGGGCTGCCCGTCAGCATCACACAATTGAGCCTCCACTGGTTCCCCGCGTCCGTCACCCTGGCGGAGCTGCGGATCGGCAGTCCCGATCAGGAACCGGCGCCGCTGTTGAGCACCACCTCGGTTGAGGTCCGGTTCAGCCTGTTGTCGCTGCTGGCCGACCGCTTCATCATCCACCGCATCGATCTCGAGTCGCCGCGGCTTGAGCTGACTCCCAGCCGGATCGACCGCCTCAGCCGGCACGCCCGATCGGCCGACAAAACCGGCCCTGTCATCATACGCCAGGTCACACTCCATGACGGCGCCCTTCGCTACACCGATCCGGAGAGGAACAGGCTCGCGGTGATCGATCGCGTCGATGGGAATCTCGACTTCGGCCTCCTGACCGAGCAGACAACACTACACCTGACCGACGGACGGCTCCTCCTTGAGCAGGGCGCCTGGCGCCAGACCTTCACCTCGATCGTCGGACAGGCGACATGGACGCCGAAGCGAGTGACCATCCGCGAGGTGAAGGTCGACGGCCCGGAGGGCCGCTTCGCATTGGACGGCGCCGTGGCGCTGGAGGCGCCACCTATTCTACAGTTGACGGTGAAGGCGTCGATGCCGCTCGGCCGTCTCGCTCTCTGGCTGCCGGCCGACCACTCATGGGACGGCCTCCTCGACCTGGAGGCGGCCATCAAGGGCCCATGGACGATCGGGAAGGATCTGTGGCACACCGTGGCGCCCCTCTCCCTCAACGGCCGTCTTGACGTCACCAACGTGATGATTGACGCAGTGCCGATCGGCGCCGCCTCAACCCAGTGGCAGTTGAACCAGGGGCGCCTGCTCCTGACCCGCCTGACCGGCTCGGCGCTGAAGGGCTCCCTCACCGGCCGCGCCTCCCTGTCCCTCCCCCCCATTCCACCCGCCATTGAGGCCTCGATCGATCTGTCCGAACTGCAGGCAGGCCCGTTGGTGCGGCGATGGTTCCCCGTGGCCGGATTTCCCGATGGTCGGGTCACCGGCCATCTCGCCGTGCACGGCGCCGGCTGGACGGTGGACGACTGGGGGGGCAACGGGCGACTGGCCTTTGTCGCGATGGAACCGGACCACCCTGCGGCACCGCCCCCCCCGGCACAGCCGGTTCCGTTGCGAGAGGCATGGCCTCATCTCTCCCGGCTGATTGTGGAGGGGCAATGGCACGCGACGCAGATCACTCTTCATCATGCCGAGATTGTCAGCCGGAAAGACAACCGCCTCACCGTGGAAGGCTCGGCGGATTACCATGGCCCGCTGGAGTTGTCGGGCGCCTGGCAACTGACCGACCTGGGTGAAATAGGCGACTGGGCCATGGCCTCCGGCATCCATGGCTTGGACGGCTGGACGGGCTCGGTGACAGGGCAGACCACCCTCACCGGCAGTTGGGATCATCCCCGCCTGGCCGGCTCGGCGGCCACCCAAACCTTGCAACGCCACGCCGAGATCATCGACGAAATCCACGCCGCCTTTTCGTACGAAGCCGGCACGTTCACGCTGCGCGACGGTCGCGTTCGACAACGGGCCGGCCACGCGGTGGTCGGCGGCGCCATCACGCTGGCCGCGCCGCCTTCCACCTCCTCTCCTCCAGACCAGAGCACGCATCCGCGGTTTCGACTGTCGATGACTGTGACCGACGGGGAGTTGGGACGCATTCTCCACCTCTTTGGGATCGCCCTGCCCGTCGACGGCCGGGCCGCCGGCACGCTCACACTGACGGGCACCCCGGCGGACTTCCACCTGCGGGGGCCGGTGCGCGTGGCCGAGGGGCGGCTGTTCGGTCAGCCCATCGCCGGCAGCAACGCCATCCTGGATGTAACGCTGCACGGCATCACATTGTCCCGGGTGCGCCTCACGGAGGGCGATGGAACACTGAACGGTTCGGCCCGAATCGGGTTCGACGGCTCCTATCAGGCGGACCTTGCCGTGGAGACCGTCTCGTTGGAACGGATCGAACGGCTTCACACGGCCGCCCCTCAAGTCAGCGGGATACTCTCCGGCGCCCTCTCCGGTTCCGGCACATGGAAGGAGCCGCATGCGGAAGCCAGGATCGGACTGAGCGCACTGGCCGTCGGCCCCACGGCGCTTGGCCGGGGGACGGTCACGTTGCGGCTGGCCGGCGACCGGCTGGATGTCGCCGCCGAGCTGGATGATCCGCGCCTCTCCGTGGAGGGCGTCGTCCAGGTGCGCAATGATCTCCCCGCCGAATTTCGACTGCGCGTCACCCGGTTTCCGTTCGCCTTGCTGCTGCGGCCGTTCGTTCCCGCCTGGCCGGAGCAGATCACCCTGACCGCCTCGGGTGAGGGGGAATTGACCGGCAGTCTCGTCCATCCCGCAAACCTGAGCGGCCGGCTCAGTTTCTCCGAGTTGACCGTCCGGCTGGTGGATTACCCCATCACCAACGACGGGCCGATCGAGTTCGTGCTTCAGAACGGCCGGGTCACGGCCCAACGGGTTCGGTTGACCGGCGAGGGCACGATACTGGCGGCTGAGGGGGGGCTGACGCTCTTCGAACGGTATGATCTGTTTGTGCACGGCGAAGCCGACCTGGCCATTCTTCGGCTGTTCGTGCCCGGCGTCTCCTACGGAAAGGGGAAGGCCTACCTCGCGTTGCAGATCACGGATCGCTGGCTCGACCCCGGAATGGCCGGCGGCATCAGCATTCAAAACGGCCAGATCCGTCTGGAGACGGTCGACCAGCCGTTGACCATCTCCTATGCCGGACTGGTGTTCGACAGCCAGCAACTGGTGCTCGACGATCTGCACGGCGGCGTCGGCAAGGGCACCGTGCAGGCGTCCGGACGCATCGGGTTGCACGGCCTGCATCCCGCGGAGTACCGCGTGCTGATGGAGGTCAGCAGACTCCAGATCGCTCCAATCGAGGGGTTGTCCGGCCTGGTCGACGGCTCCCTCTGGTTGCAGGGCGAATGGCCGGCGCCGGATGTCGCCGGCATCGGCCATCATCTGCTCAAAGGCGATCTCCAATTGGTCCGGGCCACCTATGTCAAACGCATCGATTTGAAAACGATCCTGAAGGAACAGCCCGGATTCAATGCGGTGACGCTCTCGCTGCCGTCGTTTCTGAACACCGTGGCGCTGCAAGTCCATCTGTCGGGGCGCGAAGCCATCTGGATCCGCAACAACATCGCCACACTCCCGCTGGATATTGATCTGGAGGCGCGGGGCACGGTGGAACATCCCGTCATCATCGGGCGCATCTTCACCACCGGGGGGACCTTCACCTTTTTGCACACACCGTTTCAAGTCTCCCAAGGGTCGATCGACTTTCTCGATCCCAAACAGACGCGCCCCGCCCTCGATCTGAAAGCCAGCGCCAAGGTGAGGGACTATGTCATTGATCTGGCCCTGACCGGCACGCCCGAGCGCATCGGGTTGGAATTGTCGTCCGATCCGGCCCTCAGCCAGGCCGACATCCTCTCGGTCATGACCGTCGGTCGCACCTCCGAGGAGGTCGGCACGGTGGGCGCCGGCGCCGTGGCCACCAATGAAGCCGCCGCCTTGCTGGTCAGCGAATTGCTCGAGGAGCCCGCCCAGCAGATCGGCATCGACCGGTTTCAGATCGATTCGGTGGTCGATCAGTCCGGCCTCACGGTCGGTCCGCAATTGACCATCGGCAAACAATTCCTCGACAACCGGCTGCTCTTTCTCTACTCACAACCCCTGGACCCGACCACGGTGCCGGTGTACAAGCTGGAGTATGAGATCAACCGGCACATGTCACTGGTCGGCGAAGGGGACGACACCGGCCGTTTTGGCGGCGACGTCAAATTCCGATTTGAATTCCGGTAGCGGCAGGGCTCACAATCGTCGGCGCGCCATGAAGCAGACGGCGCCGGGGTGGATTGTTGTCGCCGCCCTGGCGGTGCTCCTCACGGCGCACGAGGCCGCGCCGCAGACCGCTCCCACGGCCGCCGGGCTTTCCCCAGACGGCCGCGAGTTCGACGGGCAATCGATCACCGCCCTCATCGTCGACACCCGGACGCGCTACACGGCCGGCGATCTGCTGAAACTGACCGGCGTCGGCGTCGGCCGCCGGTTTGACGCCGGGGCGATCCGCGCCAGCATTGACCGCCTCTACGCCACCGGCCAGTTCGCCCTGATCACCATCGAAGCGGAAGAGACACCCGCCGGAATCTCGCTGATCTATCACCTGTGGGCCAAACAGCGTCTCCGCGAGTTGACAATCACCGGCCGTGTTCTCTCGTTCCCCCTCCGTGAGCTCCGTAACACGCTGCAATTGGACGTCGGCGATGAATTCGACCGGGAACGGCTGCAGACGGCGCTGGTTCGTCTGCAGCAGTTCTACACCCGGCAGGGCTACATGCAGACCCGGGCGACGCCGACCGTCGCCACGCAACCGAATCAGGCGGACATCCGGCTCGTGATCACGATTGACGAGGGGCCTCCGGCGCTGATCGGCGCCCTGACGCTCGCGGGCCGGCTGGGGCTGCCCGAAGCCGACGTTCGCAGGCGAATTGATCTGCATCCCGGCGGACGGTACACCGCCCTCGAAATCGACGAACGCATCGAGCAGTTGAAGCTCCTCTACGCCGAACACGAGTTTCTGGTGGCGGTCGTTGAATCGCCGATTGTGCGGTACGACCCCTCCGCCAATGCCGTGGCACTGACGATCACGGTGCACGCCGGCCCCCAAGTGACCATCGCCTTTCCCGGCAAGCCCTTCTGGTACTCGGAATCACGATTGCGCGAGCGGCTGCTGATCCAGGCCGAACAGAGCATCGAGCAGGATGTGCTGGATGCCAGCGCGGAACGCATGCAGAACCTCCTGCGCGAAGACGGCTATCTGACGGCCGCCGTCCATGCCGAACGGAGCGAGTCCCCCGACCGCCAACAGGCCTCCATCACGTTTCACCTCGATGCGGGACCGCGCTTCACGGTGGGGCGGTTGACCGTCACTGGCGCCCAGGAGGACCATGCATCGTCGTGGCGGAAACCGCTCGTCATGCGCCCCGCCCTGCTGGGTCTGTCCCATCCCCGGTTTGACCCCGTCGCGCGGGAGTCGGATCTGTCCCGTGTGCGCCAATGGTACAGCGAGCACGGCTACCTCTCCGCCGTCATCGAAGGCGGCCAGACGCTGCAGACCGCAAAGGGAACGGTCGACCTGACGATCACTGTGCAGGAAGGCACGCAGACCCGCATCGGGCGGATCGACTTCTCGGGCGACACCCATCTCCCCGATGATCTGCTCCAGGCCTTCATCCTCTCCCGCGCCGGCCAGCCGTACAATCCGGCCCAAGCCAGGGCCGACCGGATGGCACTGCTCGCCCTCTATGCCGGCAAAGGCTATCTTGCAACCACGGTGACCCTCGAGCCCCGGTTCAACGAATCGCGCACGGAAGCGACGCTGCCCTTTATCATCACCGAAGGCCCGCCCACCTTCGTGGGAAGCATCATCATCACCGGGCCGTTGAACACCGATGCGGCCGTCCTCCAGCGGGAACTGGCCATCCACCCGGGCGACCCCTATGATTACGCCGCCATCCTGCGCAGCCGTCACAACCTCTCCCAACTGGGGATTTTCCGGGACATCAAACTCGAACCCATCGAGGCCCAACAGACCGAGCGGCTGAAGGATCTCAAGCTGTCGGTCGTGGAGCGGCCGGCCGGCACGGTCGAATTCGGCGCAGGATACGGACGGGAGGAAAAGTTCCGAGGCTTCGCCCAGATTTCGCACAAGAATCTGGCCGGCACCGGCCGGCGGGCCAGCGTGCGGGTGGAGGCCGACTTTCTCGAACAGCGCTACCTGCTCAACTACGTCGAACCCTGGGCGGCCGGCCTGCCCCTCGACCTTCGGCTCACCACGCTTTATGAGCACAGGAAAGAGGTCACGTTTGACCGGCAAAGCTATGGCGGCACGGCTGGTTTTGACAAAAACATCACGGAACGGTTGAAGTTTTCACTGCTCTATCGTTACACCAGAAACCGGTACAAGATCGACCCGGGCGCCAAGCTGTCAACCACTGAGCGGAAACGCGTGAACATCGGCAGTCTCACCCCGGGGTTGATCCTCGATCTGCGCGATGATCCGTTCAATCCCACGCGCGGCTCGATCCACAGCCTGACGTTTGAAGATGCCGCGCAGAGCCTCGGCTCCCAGGTCCAGCTCGTCAAGGCGACGGCGTCGACCAGTTGGTTTTTCAGTCCCCACCGCCTGATCGTCCTCGCCTTCTCCGCCCGTGCAGGCATCGCCAAGGAATTTGGGGAGACCACGCTGGTCCCGCTCGGCGAGCGTTTCTACCTGGGCGGTCTCAGCACGGTCAGGGGTTACCGGCTGGATACGCTCGGCGCGCTCAGGGTGGTGCCGGCCGGCGGCGGCACTTTCATGGTCTCACCGGATTCGACGCTCTCGGCCAGCGGCGACCCGATCGGCGGCAACGTCATGCTGATGAGCAACCTCGAGGCGCGCATTGCCCTGCCCAAACATCTGGGGCTGGTGCTGTTTCTTGACGGCGGGGACGTCTGGACCAGACCGAAGACCGTCGATCTCCAGGAGGTGAAATTTTCAGTCGGCGCGGGGATCAGGTATAATACCCCGGTGGGACCGCTCCGTCTCGATTGGGGCTATAAGCTGCGGCCCATCAATGTGTATTATCCCGGTGCCCTTGAGCCCATCAGGATTGATCAGAGTCGCTATGAGATCCATTTCACGCTCGGCAATGCATTCTAAGGGCCGCGATCCGGCGGCCGCGCGCACGGCGATCGCCGGCCGGGTGCCGGCTGGCCTCCTGCTGCTGTTGACGGCGGCGACGCTGTTTTTAAGTTTTTTAACCCTCGAGCTTCTGACCCGCCCGCCCGCACCACCCGAGCCCGCAACCCCGGCGGCCGCGCCACCTTCACCGTCCAGTCCGCCGGCACCAGTCGAGGCCCCCCTCAGCGACGCCGTTCCGGCCGGCACGCATCAGACGGCCATCCAGCCGTTGTTGCCGTTGGAATCCCGCGCCCAGGCGCTCGGCTCGCCCGCACCCGCCGTCCCGTCCGCGGCTCCGTCGCTGCAATCCGAGGGGCCGAACGCGCCGCACCCAGACACCGACAACGCCGAGGGCGCCGCGGCCTATGAGGCGGGACGGTACCGGGACGCCGTGCGGGCGTTCGAACGGGCGCTGGTCCGCCGGCCGGACAATGCCGTGCTCCGTCACAACATGGCCGCGGCGACGGCCGCGCTCGGCTGGAGCGCCATCAGCAACCGCGATCCCGATGAGGCGATCCGGCAGTTTCGCACGGCCATCGAGTACGAACGGACGGAAGCCAGCCTGTACGCCGGGCTGGGCGCCGCCTATCAACTCCGCCGGGAGTCCTCAAAAGCCATCGAGGCGTACCGCGCGGCCGTGGCGCTTGATCCGACCAGAGTGGAGCTCTACGAGCAACTGGCCGACCTGCTCTATCAGCGCAACCAGATGGACGACGCGATCGCGCTGTTGACATCGGGCATCCAGCGGGTGCGCGAACCCGACCGCCTGTCGGCGCTGCTGGCGAAGATGACCCGCGAACAATCGCTGCAGAACCGCTTTTTGCAAACCGGCACGCGCCACTTTCTGCTTCAATTCGACGGCGGTGAAAACCGGGAGATGGCCTACCAAATCCTGGATCTGCTGGAGCTGGCCTATCGCGACGTCGGCCAGGCCTTCGGCATCTTTCCGGATGAGGAAATCACCGTGATTCTGTACAACAACGAGCAGTTCCGCGATGTCACGCAGACACCGGCGTGGACCAATGGCGTCTATGATGGAAAAATCCGGCTCCCCTCGGGCGGCACCGTTCCGGATCGCAGCCTGCTGGCGAGAGTGCTCTATCACGAATACACCCACGTCATCGTGCATGAGCTGTCGGAAAACCGCGCGCCGACCTGGCTGAACGAGGGGCTGGCCGTCTATTTTGAGGGACTCTCATCGGGCAATCTCCCGGCCTCCCAGGACGCCGCGTCACGTTCGCTGGCCCGGGTGCCGCCCGCCGCCTTGATTCCACTGACGGCGTTGCACGGGTCGTTCCTCGAGTTTTCGTCCGAGCAGGCCGCCACCGCCTATGCGGAAAGCTTCTCCGCCACACAGTACCTGATCAATCGGTACGGTCTCCCCCGCGTCAAGGAGTTGCTGCAACAGCTGTCGGCCTCCCGTCCGTTTGATCGGGCGTTTGAAACCGTTTTCTTTCTGCCCTATCCGGAGTTCCAACGCCTCTGGCAGAACACGCTCGCATCCTGATCATGAGGGTCGCGGGCCAGCAACCGGAACGATCCGCCCCGTTCCCGACCGAACCGGCGCCCGCCGCCTTCCCGGTGCGCCGCCGGCGTCGGATCAAGGCAAACCTCATCTGTTTCGCCGTCGCGGTGGCCCTCCCGGCCCTCTCCTCGGCGGCGGACACCGGCCGGATCACCGATTTGACCGTCAAACCGGCCCGCGAGCAGGTCACCGTCTCCGCCTCCCTGGCGCAAGGACTGTCCCCGGATGTCGGCGATGAACTGCAGCACGGCATCAGCAAAATCCTCTACTATTACGTCGTCCTGAAACGCCACGTGCCGTTCTGGATGGATGAGGAGCTTGACTCCTCGACGGTCCGCTTCCGCATCTGGTACGACCTGGTCAAACGGCAATTTGTCGTCGCCAAACGGCAGGGTGAAACCGAGACCCGCCAGACGGTTGACCGGCTTGACGACGTCAATCGTTTGATCTCGCATATTCGCGATGTTACAATACCCCTCGCGCCTCCTTCCCAGCGCGGCGACACCCGGTATTATGTAAGCGTCAGAGCGGAAATGCGATCCGCCAAACTCCCCGTCTATATCGAATACGTGTTCTTCTTTCTGCCCGTTGCGCAGCTCTCCACCCCATGGACTGATTCCGCCCCATTCTCCGCCGGGACCGTCCAGCCCGCACAACCATGACCGCCTCCCCCACATCCGGTCAGCCGCCCGCAAAACAGACCAGGCACCCCATGCGCCCCGTGTGGATCACGGCGGTGTGCCTTGCGGTCTCCCTGACCGTCACGTCGATCATTTTCTACCGGCCCGTGGAATCGTCGCTGCTGCCGAGCAATATCTGGCTGCTCACGCTGGTGAACGTCAATGTCATCCTGGTCGTCGTTCTGCTGCTGCTGTTGTCCAGAAACCTGGTCAAGCTCTATTTTGAACGACGCCACAAACTGCTCGGCGCCGGCTTCCGCGCCAAACTGGTCGCCGCCTTTGTCGGCCTGACGCTGATCCCCACCTTCCTGCTGTTCATCGTGGCCAGCGGCCTGATCAGCAGCAGCATTGAAAATTGGTTCGGCATCCAGGTTGAGCAGTCGCTGAAAAATTCGCTGGAGATCGCCCGGGGTTACTATGAAGCCACCAGGACACGCGCGGCCGAACTGGGGCGGGCCATCGCCTTGGAAAGCGCAAGGGAGGCCCCTGATCCCATCGCCCAGCAACAGATGCTGGAGCGGGTGATGGGCAAGCCGACCGCCCGCCTGGGCGTGTCCGGCATTTCCCTGTATGCCCGGGGGGGCGCTCCGGTGGCCCGCTGGACATTGGGCACACGCAACGGCGATCATTCTTCTGGAGGAGGGGGGGCGCCGCACCGTCCGGATGCCGCGCTCCTCGGCCAGCTGCTGGCCGAAGCCGCCGGCGGCAAGGAAGCGGACGCCACCTTCTCCGATGAGAGCGGCGATCTGCTGCGCGTGGCCATCCCCATCCGCAATGCGGCTCCGGCACATGCGGCCGCGCCCGTGGTTGTCATCGTCGATTCACTGCTGCCCCGTCAGGTCGCGGGCAAACTGGACGACATCAGCCGGGCCATGGAGGATTACAGCCAGCTCAAGGCCTTTAAGACGCCGATCAAAGGCACCTACGTCGTCCTGTTCCTTGCCGTCACGCTCCTGGTCGTTTTTTCCGCCACGTGGTTCGGTTTTTACATCGCCCGCAGCATCACGGGGCCCATGCAGAAACTGCTGGACGGCACCCGGGCCGTCGCCGCCGGGAACCTGGCCGTCCACGTGGAGGCCGAGTCCACCGACGAACTCAAAGAACTGGTCAACTCCTTCAATACCATGACAAACGACCTGCGGCTCAGCAAGGCGTCGTTGGAGGCGGTCAACCAATCCCTCCGCCACTCCAATGTCGAGTTGGAACAGCGGCGGGCCTACATTGAAACCGTGCTGGAAACGATTGCGACCGGTGTCATGGCGACCGGTCCCGACGGCCGGGTGACGACCTTCAACCGGTCGGCCGAAATGATCCTGCAATCAAGCGCTGAAGCCGTCAAAGGGCGTCACTATGAAGACGTGTTCAAATCGTTCGGCATCGAGTCCCTCGCCGAGGATCTCCGGCGACTCATCGCCCAGAACGGCGACACCATCGAACGGGAGCTCGCGGCCGAGGTCCGCGGTCTCATGCTCACGCTCCGCTTCAGCATCGCCCTGTTGCGGGGCCACGAGCGGCAATTCATGGGGGCGGTTCTGGTCTTTGACGATCTGTCCGAATTGTTGAAAGCTCAGAAACTTGCGGCGTGGCAGGAGGTCGCCCGCCGCATCGCGCATGAAATCAAAAACCCCCTGACGCCGATCCTGCTGGCCACAGAGCGCCTGCGGAAACGATTCGTGCAGCCCGCCGATGATTTTCCCACCGTGTTCGACGAATCCACGCGCACCATCATCAGCGAGGTGAACACGCTGAAAACCATGGTGGATGAATTCTCCAACTTCGCCCGCATGCCGGCGCCCTCCCCGCATCCGTGCGACCTGCACGCGCTGCTGCAGGAGGTGGTCGCGCTCTACCGCAGCGCGCACAAGGATGTCGACATCACGACGCAATTCGCCGACGGCCTGCCTCCGCTGTTGCTCGACCCCTCGCAGATCAAACGGGTCTTCATAAATTTGTTTGAAAACGCGGTGGCCGCCATGAACGGCCACGGCGGATTACGGGTGTCCACCCGCTACGTGCCGGGACAACCCATTGTGCAGGTTCGCGTGGATGACGAAGGCGTCGGCATCCCGCCGGAGGATCTCGACAAGCTGTTCCTGCCCTACTTTTCCAAGCGGCGTGGCGGCACAGGGCTGGGGCTGGCCATCGTGCATCAGATCATCACGGACCACAACGGCCAGATCAGCGCCCGGCCCAACCGTCCGCACGGCACCACCCTGACCATCACGCTGCCGGTCCCGAGCGCGCCATGACCGAAACGATCCTGATCGTGGATGACGAGCCGGCGATCCTCAACACGCTCTCCGGCGTGCTGAGCGATGAAGGGTACCAGGTGCTCACCGCCGGCGGCGGCGGCGCGGCGCTCGACCTCCTGCAGCGCGAGTCGCCGGCCGTCGTGCTCCTCGACATCTGGATGCCCGATCTGGACGGCCTGGAGACCCTGCAACGCATCAAACGAATTCGCCCGCAGCAAACGGTGGTCGTGATGTCCGGCCACGGATCGATCGAAACGGCGGTGCGCGCCACCAAGCTCGGAGCGTACGACTACATCGAAAAACCGCTCTCCTCCGACAAGGTGCTGCTGGTGCTCGCCCACGCCATCACCGAGCAGCAGCTGGCCGACGAAAACCGCCACCTCCGGGCGGCCATCGACGAGCGGTTCGAAATTCTCGGAACCAGTCCCGCCATCCAGCGGCTGCGCGATCAGATTGCGGTCGCCGGACCATCGCTGAGCCGGGTGTTGATTTCGGGGGAAAACGGCACGGGCAAGGAACTGGCGGCCCGCGCCATCCACCAGCAGAGTCCCCGCCGCAACCGGCCGTTCATTGAAATCAATTGCGCGGCGATTCCGGAAAGCCTGATCGAAAGCGAATTGTTCGGGTATGAAAAAGGCGCCTTTACCGGAGCGGTCGAGCAGAAAAAAGGCCGGCTGGAACTGGCAAACGGGGGGACGCTCTTTCTGGACGAGATCGGCGACATGAGCCTGCCGACGCAGGCCAAAATGCTGCGGGTCCTGGAAGAGCGGGAATTCCAGCGGGTCGGCGGCCCCAAAACGCACCGGATGGATGCCAGGATCATCGCCGCGTCCAATAAATCACTGTCGGACGAAATCCAACGGGGACGGTTTCGCGAAGATCTCTTCTATCGCCTCAACGTGATCCCCCTGACCGTGCCGTCGCTGCGGGAACGGAAGGAGGATATCCCGGTGCTGGCCCGCCATTTTCTCGAGCGGTTCGGTCGCGAACAGGGCACCGCGACCAAGCGACTGGCTGAGGACGCCGCGGCCGCGATGATCTCCTACGGATGGCCCGGGAATGTGCGGGAATTGAAAAATTATATCGAACGGCTTGTGATCATGGTGCCGGGCGATGTGATCACTTCATCGAGCATGCTGCCGCTCGGCAGCCCCGCCGCCATCGGTCCAGCCTCAACCAGTCTTGACGGCCCCGTCCGGCCGCTCAAGCAGGCTCGAGCCCAGTTCGAGCATGACCATATCCTCCGCGCCCTGGAGACGCATCGGTGGAACATCAGCCGAACGGCCGAAGCCCTGGGAGTCGAACGGAGCCACCTGCATCGAAAAATCAAGGAGCTGGGCATTCACGGCAAGCCGACCGAAGAGCAACTGCCGCTCGTCGATTGAACCGGACAGACATTCCCTTCTTGCTTCTTGCTTCTTGCTTCTTGCTTCTTGCTTCTTGCTTCTGGCTTCTCACCTCTCCCCGCACAAACAGGCCGTCAGCTCGTCAACCGTCGCGCAGAAATAGTCGGGACCGGCCGATTGCAGCACCGCGGGAGACGCCAATCCGTAGCCGACCGCGCAGGAACGGACGGTCACGGCCCGGGCCGCAAGAATGTCATTGACGCCGTCGCCCACCATCACCGCGCGCCCCGCCGGAATCCCACAGTGTTCCAGCGCACGGCGAACCATGGAGGGGTCGGGCTTCAGCGGCGTCGAGGGATCGCTCCCGATCACCAGATCGAAATACCCCTTCGCCCCCAACCCGTCCAGAATTTTTGCGGTATATTCCATCGGCTTGTTGGTCACCACCGCGCGTTTTTTCCCGGATAAGCGATCCAGCAAGGCGGTCATCCCAGGATACAACCGGGTGGAGTCCAGAAGATGGGCCAAATAATGGCCCCGGAAGAGCTGGAGCGCTTCGGGATAACGCGGCGCCCCGCTCTCCCCCAGCGTCTGGGCGATCAACTTTCTGACCCCGTCGCCGACATAGCCGGCGATCACCGATTCAGGCAGCGGGGGCAACCCCAGGTCGTCAAAGGTCAGGTTGACCGCCGTCGCCAGATCGCTTTTGGTATCGGCCAGCGTGCCGTCCAGATCGAAGAGATACAGCTCCGCCCATGTGCAATCCTTGTCGTTCATCGGTGAACACTATAGGGCATGCCCGACGCCTTTGCAACCGACATCGAGAAGAAAGGTGGCTGGGTAGCTAGGAAACCCTTTGACGCAGCGATAGACGCTGAAAATCTTTTCTCATTCTGTTTTGCTTTTCCTAGCCACCAAGGTACCTAACCACCAAGCCACCTTCGTCCCATTACCTTGACTTGGTTCACCCCTATCATTAGAATAACGCGCCATTGCCTGGAACACACTGATGCGTCGTTATCCACGATCCCGCCGGCTGTTTGATCAAGCCTGCCGGCGTTTACCCGGCGGGGTGAGCAGCCCTGTCCGCGCGTTTCGTTCAGTCGGGTCGCCCGATTCCCTCGAACCCGGCAGCGGCCATCCGCTGTTCATCACGCGCGGCAAGGGCAGCCGCATCTGGGACGCCGACGGCAACCGCTATCTCGACTATGTGCTCTCCTGGGGACCGCTGATTCTGGGCCACGCGCATCCCGACGTCGTCAGGGCCGTCGCGGCGGCGGCCCGCAAGGGCACCAGTTACGGCGCGCCGACCGAGGTGGAGCTGGAACTGGCCGCGTTCGTCCAGCGCGCCATGCCGTCGATGGAACGGCTGCGGTTCGTCAATTCCGGCACGGAGGCGACGATGAGCGCGCTCCGTTTGGCCCGCGCCTACACCAAACGGGACCTGATCCTCAAGTTCGACGGCTGTTACCACGGCCACGCCGACGGCCTGCTCGTCAAAGCCGGTTCCGGCGCCACGACGCTGGGCGTCCCGGACAGTCCGGGTGTACCCGCGGCCACCGCACACCTCACCCTGCAAGCGCCCTACAACAACCTCGCCCATGTCGACGCGCTGTTCGCCCAGCACGGCCCGAAGATTGCCGCCGTGATCGTCGAGCCGGTCGCCGCCAATATGGGCGTCGTGTTGCCGGCCGAGGGATTTCTCTCCGGCCTTCGCGCGCTGACTCAACGACACGGCGCCCTGTTGATTTTCGACGAGGTGATCACGGGGTTCCGCGTCGGCTTCGGCGGCGCGCAGGAGTTGTACGGCGTCCGTCCCGATCTGACCTGCCTGGGTAAAATCATCGGCGGGGGACTGCCGGTCGGCGCCTACGGCGGCCGGAAGGAGATCATGGAATTGATTGCGCCGGCCGGCCCGGTCTATCAGGCGGGCACGCTCTCCGGCAATCCGCTCGCCATGCACGCCGGTTTGGCCACGCTCCGCCGATTGCGCTCGGCCGGCTTCTACACCGCCCTTGAGCGGCGCGCCGCACGCCTGTACAACGGCCTGATCGAGGCTGCTCGGGAGGCCGGCGTCCCCATCCAACCGGCGAGGGTCGGCTCGGTGCTCGGCTTGTTCTTCACCGATCGTCCGGTGACCGATTATGCGTCGGCCAAATCGGCCGACACCAGGAAATTTGCCGCGTACTTCTGGGCGATGCTGGAGGCGGGCGTCTATGTGGCGCCGTCACAGTTCGAAGCGCTCTTTGTCTCCGGCGCCCACACGGTTGCGGATATTGATCGGACGATTACAGCGGCGGCGGGCGCGTTCCGCCGCGCAGCACGCGTTGACTGAGCCGGCGGAATCGGCAGGGTTATTTCTCGCCCAACCGGCAGAACTTTTCCAGATCCTCTTCCCGGCCGATCACGACCAGAACATCGCCCCGCTCCATGACATCGGTGGGCTCGGGGGTGAAGCTGACAAACTCCCGCTTCTGCATGGCGCCCTTGATCATCGTCTGGACCTTCTTTTTGACCGCGATGATGTTGACGCGGAAGCCGGTCCGGATCTGGCTGTCGCCGATCGGCTTGCCGATCAGCGGATCGGGCACCTCCACCTCCTCGATGCTGTACCCGGGTGAGAGCTGCAGATACTCCAGGACGTTGGGCGCGGTCAGCCGATGGGCCAGCCGGATGCCCGCATCGCGTTCCGGATAGATCACCTCCGACACGCCCATGTTTTCCAGAATCTTGCCGTGCAACGCGGTCACCGCCTTGGCCAGCACCCGTTTGACCCCCAGCTCCTTGAGCGTCATGACCACGAGCAGACTGGCTTCGATGTTCTCGCCAATGCTGACCACCGCCATGTCGACGTTCTGGGCGCTCACGGCCCGCAGCGCCTTCTCATCGGTCGCATCGCACTGGACGGCGTAGGTCGCAAACTCGCCGGCGCGGGCCACCTGTTCCTCATCACTATCGATCGCGAGCACCTCATGCCCGAGCTTGGTCAGCGTCTCGGCCACATGAAACCCAAACCGCCC
>JACQCE010000045.1 GCA_016201765.1 Nitrospirota bacterium | reverse complement strand
TTCAAGGCGCTGGGGCTGGAGATCGGCAACTCGCTGGTCGAGCCGTCGATGCTCGATTTCGCGCGGGCGGTGCGCGAGAAGGCGCGGGAGCGCGGCGTGAAATTTTACCTGCCGGTCGATTGCGTCATCGCCACCAGCCGGGAGCCCGGCGCCGAGACGAAGATCGTCCCGATCCAGGAAATCCCGCAGGGTTGGATCGGGCTGGACATCGGCCCCGCCTCCGTCCGGCTCTTTACCGAGGCGCTGGCCAATGCCAAGACGATTCTGTGGAACGGCCCGATGGGAGTCGGCGGCGCCGACACGGCGCTCGCGGTCGACCGGGCGCACGAATCCGAGAACATCACGTTCCTGTCGACCGGCGGCGGCGCCGCGCTGCAATTGCTGGAAGGGCGTCCGTTGCCGGGGTTGGAGGTGTTGCCGGATAATGGTGAAGCAAGGTAGCTAGGTAGCTGGGTGGCTAGGTAGCTAGGGAGACAACAGCATGCTTTGTATTGGATTTCCTAGCTACCCAGCAACCTGACCACCTAGCGACCTTGATTATGCTCCCACTCCTCGTCGCCAATTGGAAGATGCACAAGACGAAGGCCGACGCGCTGGCCTTCATCGACGAGCTGCGGCGGCTCTGGCCCGACCGGCCCGGCTGCGAGGGGGCGATCGCGCCGCCCTTCACCGCGCTCGACGCCGTGGGCGGCGCGCTGCGCGGGACGGCGATCGCCCTGGCGGCGCAGAACGTGCACTGGGAGGAGGAGGGCGCGTTTACCGGTGAAGTTGCCGCGCGCTTTCTGGCCGATCTGGGCTGCCGGTATGTGATCGTCGGCCATTCGGAGCGGCGCAGCCAGTGGGGCGAGACGGACGAGCAGATCGCCCGAAAGTTGCAGACGGTGCTGGCGCATGGGATGGCGCCGGTCTGGTGCATCGGGGAATCGTTGCGGGAACGGGAGGCCGGCCGTGTGCTGGAGGTGGTGGGACGGCAACTGGCCGCCGGACTGGGCGCCGTCACGCCGGCGCGGATGCCACCGGGGCGTCGGGGACCGGAACTCCCGTTGGTCATCGCGTATGAGCCGGTCTGGGCGATCGGCACGGGGCGGATCGCCGAACCGAAACAGGTGCAGGAGGTTCATGCGGCGGTGCGACAATGGCTGCGGGACCGGTTGGGTGGCGCGGCGGACGGGGTCCGGCTGCTCTACGGCGGCAGCGTGACGCCGGAGAACGTCGCGGCGATGGCGGCGCAGCCGGACGTGAACGGCGCCCTCGTGGGCGGCGCCAGCCTGGACGCGAAACAATTTGTTCTGCTCGCGCAGCGGATCGCGCGCGGTGGGGCCTCATCATGAAAGGAGTTTGGGGATGTATGTTCTGTTGATCGTGATTCATCTGTTGACGGCCTTTGTCATGGTGGGGGCGATTCTCCTCCAATCGGGCAAGGGCGCGGAGATCGGCGCCACGTTCGGCGGCTCCAGCCAGACGATTTTCGGCGGCCGCGGCGCGGCGACATTTTTGACCAAATTCACCTGGGGCTGCGTCGTCGTCTTCATGGTGACGTCATTGGGGCTGGCCATTCTGTCGAAGCAACGGTCGGTGGGCACCTCGCTCAAACTGCCGACACCGCCCCCCGTCTCCACACCATCCGAACCGGCGGCTTCAGCGACGCCCGCGCCGGCCACGGGCGGAACGGCTGCAACGTCTCCGGCCGCGGCGTCATCGGCCCCGGCTCCGGCCGGGACGCCCGCTGCGCCGGGCGGGCACGAAGGCATGTCGACGGCGCCGTCCCCGGCCGCCCCGGCGGCAGATGCGCCCGCCCCCGCCGCTCCGGCGTCGCCTTCGAAGCCGTGAGGAATCGCCTGCCGGCGCCATCGGTTGCCCGGTTGCTGCTGGCCGGCTTGATTCTCTCCCTGACCGCCGTCAGTTGCAGCCGACAGAAGGCGATTGAACCGGCCGATCCGCAGGCGGTTACCTACGGCTCGATCGCTGACGCGAGAAAGCTCCTTCCCATGCTCGCCTCCGATGGGGCCTCCGGTGACATTGCCGGGTTGGTGTTCAACGGCCTGGTCAAATACAACCCCGACCTTCAGCTTGTCGGCGAGCTGGCCGAATCGTTTACCGTGACGCCCGATTGCAGGCAGGTTGACTTCACGCTGCGCCCCAACGTGAAGTGGCAGGACGGCGCCCCCTTCACGGCCGATGACGTCAAATTTACCTACGAACGGATGATTGATCCGAAGGTCGCGACCCCCTATCGGGATGACTTTGAACGGATCAAATCGTTGAACGTGATCGATCTCCTCCATCTCCGGGTGGTCTACAAGGAGCCTTTCGCGCCGGGACTTGGAAGCTGGGGAATGGGCATGATCCCCAAGCATCTGCTTGATGGGAAGGATCTGAACACGTCGGACTTGAACCGCAGGCCCATCGGCACCGGGCCGTATAAGATGAAGGAGTGGACCACCGGCCAGCGGGTCGTCCTGGAGGCAAATCCCGATTACTTCGAGGGCAAGCCAAAAGTGGCCCGGTACATCTACCGGATCATTCCTGATAGCGCGACGATGTTTCTGGAGCTCAAATCGGGCGGACTGGATTTCATGGGACTCACGCCCGTGCAATATCAGCGACAAACCTCCGATCCGTGGGCGGTCAACTATTTTCAAAAATTCAAGTATCCGGGCTTTGGCTATACCTATCTGGGCTACAATCTCAAAGATCCACGGTTTGCCGATGTCAGGGTCCGCCGCGCCTTCACGATGGCGATCAACCGCCAGTCGGTCATTGACGGCGTCCTGCTCGGCCTGGGGCGGGTGGCGACGGGGCCGTTTCCACCGGAGTCGTGGGCCTACAATCCCGATGTGAAACCGCTGCCCTATGATCCCGCCCAGGCCAAGGCGCTCCTGGCCGAGGCCGGCTGGACGGACACCAACGGCGACGGGTTGCTGGACAAGAACGGCCAGCCGTTCACGTTCACGATCCTGACCAATCAGGGCAACGACGAGCGGAAAAAAACGGCCGAGATCATCCAGCGCGACCTCAACGCGATCGGCGTCAAGGTGGAGATCCGCGTGTTGGAATGGCAGGCGTTTCTACATGACTTTATCGACAAGCGGAAATTCGAGGCGATTATTCTGGGATGGGGATTGGGTCGGGATCCCGATGCCTACGACATCTGGCATTCGAGCAAGACGGCCGAATCGGAGTTTAACTTCATCTCCTACAAGAACGCCCGTGTCGATCAATTGCTCATCGACGGGCGGCAAACGTGCGACCAGGCGAAGCGGCAGGCGATCTATCGGGAACTCCATCAGATCATGAACGAGGAACAGCCCTATACGTTTCTCTATTACCCCGACGCGACACCGATCCTGCACAAGCGGTTTAAAGGGGTGAAGGTGACGCAGTTGGGGATCTGGTGGAATTTTGCTCAGGAGTGGTATGTGCCGGCGAACAAGGCGGAGTGGTATCAATAGTGCAGTGACGAGTGACGAGTGACAAGTGACGAGTGACAAGTGACGAGTGACGAGTGACGAGTGACGAGTGACAAGTGACGAGTGACAAGTGACAAGTGACGAGCCAGGAAGAGGGCTTCTCTCTTCACTCATCACTCGTCACTGGTCACTGTCACTTCTTCAGTCTTGGATCCAGCGCGTCGCGCAGCCCCTCGCCCAGCAGGTTGTAGCCCAGCACCGTGACCAGAATTGCCACGCCGGGGAAGCAGGACAGCCACCAGGCGATCTCGATGTTCGACTTACCGTCGGTCAGAATGTTCCCCCAGCTCGGCGTCGGCGGCTGCACGCCAAGTCCTAAAAAACTCAACGACGATTCGACCAGGACGGCCGCGGCGATCCCGAGGATGGTCGACACATAAACCGGCGCCATCGCGTTGGGCAGAATGTGGCTGAAAATGATCCGATGGGCGGGCACGCCCAGCGCCCGCGCCGCGCTGACGTAATCACTTTCCCTGAGCGCCAGGAATTCTCCTCGCACCAACCGGGCGACGCCCATCCAGCTGGTGACGCCGATGACGATCATGATGTTGATCAGGTTGGGGCCGACCAGCGCAATGACCGCCAGGATCAGGAAGAAGGTCGGAATCGACAGCATGATGTCGACCAGCCGCATGAAGAGTGTGTCCACCCGGCCGGGATAATAGCCCGCCAGCGCGCCGATGAAGATGCCGATCGCCACGGAGATGCCGACGGCGACAAAGCCGACCAGCAGCGAGATTTGCGTGCCGTAGATCATCCGGCTGAGGACATCGCGCCCCAACGCGTCCGTGCCAAGCAGATGATCGAACGACGGGGGCAGCAGGATCGAGCTGACCTGGATGGCCGACGGATCGTAGGGCGCGAGCAGCGGCGCGAGAAGGGCCACCGCCAGCATGGCCGCCACGATCGCGCCGCCGGCCACGGCCAGTCGATTGCGTCGGAAATGGCGCCAGAACTCCCGCATGACGCTACCCGTCCGGCCTCGCGGCGCTTTTCACTTTTGGCCCTTGCTTCGAACGTTCACTTTCGGCCCTCACTTTGAGCCTTCACCTTCGGATTAACCAGCGCGTACGAAAGATCGGCGGCAAAATTGCCCAGCAGGGTGAGGAGCGCGCCGATGACCGTGATCCCCATGACCACCGGATAATCGCGCGCGGTGACCGCCTGATAGAAGAGCTGACCCATGCCGGGAATGGCGTAGATCGTTTCGAAAATCACGCTGCCGCCGATCAGTCCCGGCACCGACAGGCCGAGCAACGTGACGATCGGGATCAAAGCGTTGCGGAAGGCGTGCTTATAGACGATCGTCCGCTCGTCCAGTCCCTTGGCCCTGGCCGTCCGAATATAATCCTGCAACGTCACCTCCAGCATTGACGAGCGGACGTAGCGGGAAAAGCCGGCCAATCCCCCGAAGGCCGACACGAACACGGGCAACAACAGATGGCGCGTCCAGTCGACCAGCCGTTCACCGAACGACAGGGAGACGCCGAGCGTCTGGTAGCCGGAAATCGGCAGCCAGCCCAGGGCGACGCCGAACAGGAGCATCAACAGCAGCGCCAGCCAGAAGGTGGGCATGGCGAAGCCGAGAAAGACGAAGACCGTCGTCGCCTTGTCAAATCCGGAATGGTGGTGGACGGCGGCATAGATCCCCATCGGCACGGCCACCAGTACGATCAACACCAGTGAGAGGAGATTGATCGTCAGCGTGATCGGAATTTTCTCGGCAATCGCCTCGGCCACCGGCCGGCCGTCGGTGAACGCGGTGCCGAAATCCAACGTGCCCATGCGCCGGAGCCAGTCGCCATATTGGATCCAGAGCGGCCGGTCGAGACCGTAGAGCTTGCGCAACTGCTCGCGCGCCTGGGCCGAGACCCTGGGATTCATCTCGCTCTGGACGACGGTCGGCTCGCCCGGCGCCAGGTGCATGATGCCGAAGGTCAGGACGGTGATGCCCAGCAGCGTGATCAGCAACTGGCCGGAGCGGTGGAGGAAGAAGCGCAGCATCAGTAATGATTGGCACAATCGGGGGTTGGCCTGACTGATCGCAACGGTCGGCATCGTAGCAGAAGGATGGCGGGGAAGCAAGGCGGCGGTTGCCTTTCCCTCCGGTTCGGTTTAGAGTTGGGCGCGAGCCCGGTGAAGGCGGTACGATGCTCGTGGGTCTGAGGGGATCGGTCGGTGAGGCGACTGCGGGTGCTCTGGTTTGTGTGTGCCCTGGCGCTTGGCGGGTGCGCCTGGACCTCGCACGCCCTCGTTGCGCCCGATGAGTATTCGTTGGACAGCCGGCTCCGGCATATGGACTTTTGTCTCTTTGAGGCGACGAAGGCGGTCAGGTCCGGCGCCGGACCGTTGGATGAGCCGGCCAGATCGCCGTTGAAGGGGCGGGCCACCCAGCGCTTCATTGACAGTGGACGCCCCGTCCTCGATCAGCAGGGCAATCCGGCTCCGTGGCGATCACCGTTGAGATTTTATGGTTCTTCCGATCTGTCGGATCGTTATGTGCTTTGTCTGTTGGGGTTGGGCTATTATTGGGATGACTGATACAAGAGGGGGGATGATGGGGGGAAATGAAGTCGCGGCGGGTCAGAGCGCGATCTCCTTCACCGATTCGACGATCCGCGAGGGCCGGTAGGGGAACTGATCCACCTCCTCCAGGCGGGTCACGCCGGTTAGCACGAGGATCGTCTCCATGCCGGTTTCAATGCCGGTGACGATATCGGTCGCCATCCGATCGCCCACCATGATCGTGTGCTCCGAATGTTCGTTGAGCAGGTGCAACGCGGTGCGCATCATCAGCGGGTTGGGCTTGCCGACGAAGTAGGCCTGGCGCCCGGTTGCCTTTTCGATGAGCGCGACGAGCGAGCCGGTCGCCGGCACGATGCCCCGCCGGCTCGGCCCGGTGACGTCGGGGTTGGTCGCGATGAAGCGCGCGCCGGCGTGAACCAGCCGGATCGCCTGCGTGATCCGGTCGTAGTCATAGTGGTGGCTGTCGCCCACGACGACGTAGTCGGGGCGGCGGTCGGTGATGACGTAACCGACGTCGTGAAGGGCTTCGATCAACCCCGATTCGCCGATCACGAACGCCGTGCCCCTGGGTTGCTGGCTCGCGAGAAAGAGGGCCGTGGCCACGGCCGAGGTGTAGATATGCTTCGCGGTGACCCGGAGCCCCATCTCCCGGAGCCGGTGCTCAAGATCCTTCGGTGTGCGCTCCGAGTTGTTGGTCAGGATCAGAAATTTGCGGCTTGATGCGGTGAGCCGGTCGATAAAGTCGTCCGCGCCTGGCACGAGCTCCTGCCCGCGGACCAGCACGCCGTCCATATCGATCAGAAAACTCTTGGCGGGTTTTGGGGCGGGTCGCTTTGGCGTCGGACGCTTCACGGAGGAAAAATTATAGTCCGGCGCGGGGGGAAGGTCGATTAAATCCGGGTGCAAACACGAGGGTGAACCCTGAGGCCCGACGGAGAACGGTCAGAGCGAGTACTCGTAGGTCAGATCAAACAGCACACGGAGATCGAAATCCTTGACGGGGGTGAAGGGGAACTGGACGCCGGCGCCCGCGCTCCAGACGAGCCACTTGAGGCGCAATTGCGGCAGCACGGCGGAAAGAGTTCGGCCGCCGTCCGCGCCGTTCAGCAGGGTCTCCGTGTTTAGTTCCACCATGGGTACGAGCTCCAACCGGGGATCCGGCTCGAACTCGTACCCCAATGCGACATTGTAGAGGAGCGCAGCCTCGGTGTTGGCCGTCTGCTGCGGCAGTTCGAGGCGGAGATCGCTCTGGAGAATCACATCGTTCCATCGCCAGCCGGCGCGCAGGCCGGGTTCCCAGACGAGCTGCCCTCCGCCCAACCCCCGGCTGCTTCGCCCCGTCGGCAATCCCAGCTCCAACGCCGCCGTCACGATGGTCAAATGCTCGACACTGAAGAAGAGGACCCGTTTGAGGGCGACGGCCACGTCACCCAGACCGGCGGTGGAAGGACCGGGGTCGAGGTTGATCGCCGAAACGGGCACCTCCAGCTCGATCTCCGTCAGGCCGTTGATTCGATATTCGACCGCGCCGCTGAAGGTCATGCTCTGTTCGTTCGGGTTCGCGTTCCTGACAGCCCTCATGAGCTGACCGCCGAGCACCACCTCCTGTTCCGGGATCGCCTTCCCCGTGATCAACGGACGGGGAAAACTCAATTCGCCCGGCACCCAGTCGGCATCGTCGCAGAGCGATTTCACATAGGCCGCGACGTCGGCAATCTCCACGCTGGTGAGCGTCTTATCCCAGGCCGGCATCACGGACGACAGGCCGGCGTAGGGGCCGCCGTGGTGGATGATGCTCTCAAGCATCTCCACGTCGTCTTCCGCCGTGCGGCGGCAATCGGTGAGATTGGCCGGTTTGACCGGCAGCGTGGCGGCCGCAGGGCCCGTGCCCTTGGCATCGATGCCGTGGCAGGCCACGCAGTTTTTTTCGAAGATCGCCCGGCCGCGCACGGCATCGCCCAGCACCGCCTCGGCGCGCTCGATCAGCCCGCCGGCAAAGAGACACCAGCCGACGGCCAGCCACCACGGCCAGAGGCGCCAGGGGCTCAGACGCTGCGCACGCATCCGCATTGGAACGTCACGGTAGCAATTACAGCCGGCCGGTGTCAATGAAGAGGCGTATCGAGACAAAAACAACACTCCCCCTTGCGGGGGTGAGCCGCAAGGGGGAGTGGTTCGTTGCAGATGAAAGAGCCGGAGCTAGACGTTGACCGTCACCGTTTTGATGGCGGATTTGATCTTGGCGGCGATCTCGGGCGGCACCGAGGTCATTTTGTGCGCGTTCTTGCCGTGATCGGCCGCAAGCCGCATCACCTCATCCGCGGTTTCAGCCTGCACCTCAAAGGCGCAGCCGCCGGCCGGGTTGACGTCCATGCATCCGAGCTTTTTGTATTGTTTGGCGGCCATGATGACCTCCTTGTGGGTGCCCTCGTGGGGGTGTCCCTTTGTGGGTGAATGACCCGGAGAGGGCCATAGCCTAATCCTCCCGCCGGGCAAGTGTCAAGCGGGCCTGAAATCAGGTAGCAGGTCAGTTTCACCGTGACCTATCTCAAAAATAGGGACACGTCCCCATTTCCTCATGCGGCGCGCGGCGCTCAACGAAATTGGGACGTGTCCCCATTTTTGCCACGGGTGAATCCATTCAACTGACCCACTACCTGAAATCAGGCCGGTCCGGAGCTGTATCGGGGTGGGAGCAGCAGGTAACTGATCAGCCAGCCGGTGACGCCGGCCATGACGATCGCGCCGGTCCAGAGGTGAAGCGACCACCAGATGCCGGTCGTCATCTTCAAACCCATGAAATAGAGCGCATAGTAGACGGCCGGGAGCGCGGCGGCGAAAAGGCGGAAGGCGGGCGGCCGGTCGGCCGAAGGGTGCAGCCGGGCGATCAGCCCATCCCCGGCCAGGCCGGCCAGCAACCCGACGGCGATAAAGCCGACGCGCAACTCCAGCAAGCTCATCAGCGCGCTGTTGACCGTCAGAACGACCGTCAGGCTGCCGAACGGCAGCCGCCAGCGGAGGACGGTCAATAACAGAAGCCCCATCATGATCGCCGATTGCAGCAGGATGCCGGCGATCTCCAGCGCCTGGGGAAAGAACCAGGCTTCGGGCGCAGCGCCCGCCGCGAACGGCCGGACGAACGAATGGGCAAACTGGGTGAAAAAGGTCAGGATCGACCAGCCGAATGTGAGCGACAGGAGCATGGGAAGATGGTCGAGCAGCCCTTTGCCGGATTCTGCCCGATGCCATTGAGCCCGAAACGGCCCCGCGCCGATCAGCGTGCCGCTGATCGCGAGCACCAGATGGGTTGGACTGAGCAGGGCATCGATATCGGCTTCGATCCCAAAGAGCGTATGCCAGAGGAAATCGCCGAGACCTCCGGCGAAAAAAATCACCATGCCGATCAGCGAGAGACGGTAACCGGGCGGGACCGATTCGAGCCAGGGCCAGCCCCGGGCGTGATGGCGCCAGGCGGTCACGCCAAGCAGGCCGAAGGTCGCAAAAAAGCCCGAATAAAGGACACCGTGCCACGGGGTGAAAAAGGTTTCAAGGTTTGGAATGTGCCGGGAGCGTCATCCACCAGTCCAATGCTGACACGCCGGTTTGCTCGGGATAGTGTTGTGCGGCAGCCATGCTCATCCGTAGGGTAGTCGCCCGGTGTCGCCGATGTCAATGAACGGACCGGCGGCTCTGCAACCGGTGACCGGGGAGAGTTGATTCCGGAGCCGTTTCGGCGTATCCTGCGGTGGATCAGACGGTCAGGCGGGTGCACGACAGGAGAGCGTGCGTGAGCGGACAGGCGACTCACAGACTTCTGTGGTATCTCGGATTACCCGGTCTGCTGTTGGGCGCGGGGCTCATGCTTGGCGGGCGCGCCGACGGCGGCGGCCCGCCGCACATTTATGTGACCGACGCGGCCAACAACCGGCTCGTGCGGATGGACGACATCACCGGCGCGGGCTGGACCACCTTCGGCACCATCGGCCCCGGCGTCAATCAATTCAGCTTTCCGAAGGGCATTTTTGTGGATCCCGCCGGGGCCATCTACGTCACCGATGCCAACAACGCCAGGATCGTCCGCATGGACGACATGACGGGGAAGAACTGGGCCTCACTCGGAGGCCCCGTCCCCGGCAACGGCGTCAATCAGTTCTACAGTCCGACGGGCATTGTGGTGGATCAGGCCGGGAAAATTTACGTCACGGACGAGGGTAACGATCGGATTGTGCGGATGGACACGATCGCCGGCGCCGGCTGGACCGTGCTGGGCACCGGCGGCACCGGCGCCAACCAGTTTCGCGGTCCGACCGGCATCGCCCTGGATGCGGGCGGAAAGATCTACGTGATCGATGCGGGTAATGCCCGGATTGTCCGGATCGACAACATCACCGGCGCGGGCTGGACCACCTTCGGCAGCCGCGGCCACGGGACGAACCAGTTCAAGTATCCGGTCGGCATCGTGGTGGAGTCGACGGGCAAAATCGACGTCATCGACGGGGGCGACAACCGGCTCGTCCGGATTGATGACATGACCGGCGCGGGTTGGACCGTCTTCGGTCCGGCCGATTCCAAGACCAACCAGCTCGGCAATCCGTTCGGTCTGGCGGTCGACCCGTCCGGATCGATTTATGTGGCCGATACGAGAAACAACCGGATTGTCCGGATGGAGAACCTCACCGGAGCCGGCTGGTCCACGCTGGGCGCCATCGGCGCCGGGGTCAGGCAGTTCGTCGGCCCGCAGAGCGTGTTTCTGCGCTAGCAGGCCGTTGAAAAAGTCCATCTGCGGCGTTCTCGGCCCCTCGGGAATCCTCATCCGACCACCGCTCTGCGAGATGGTCGGACTCCGGTTCCCTCGGAGCCTGCGGCCTTGCAGCTGGAACTTTTTGACCGGCCTGCCAAGAGAGCGTGTTTTTCAACACCCCGCTAGTGAGAGAGCGGTTCGTCTCTGTGCTGTGCTCCTCGATTCCCTAGCAGCAGGAGCCGCCGGAGTCGGGGGCGAAATGATCCTTCGACCCGTCGGCCATGACGACCACTTCGCTGCTGGTGTACGGTCTGTTCCGGGCCAGATAGCCATGCCATTGCCGGAACGCGTTCAACAGAATGACAACGGCCAGCCCGGCCACCACGGCGACGAGCGCCGCGTTTAGATAGAGGCTGAAGGCCTGTCCCGGCGTCGGAGCCGCCTGTCCCTTGGCGAGAAAGAGCGTCAATAACTCGTAGCATCCGGTGAGCGTGATGACGCCGACGAAGAGCATCGGCGCGGCAGTGACCCAAAGATAGCGCGCCTTCCCCATCTTGATCAGCACCGTTGTGCCGACACAGAGGGCGATCATGCCCAACAGTTGATTGGCCGCGCCGAACATCGGCCAGATGGTGGAGATGCTCCCCGTGCTGATCAGGTAGCCCCACGCCAGCACCACCGCGCCGCTGGTGAGCAGCGCGCCCGGCAGCCAGTTCAGATCCTTGAACCGGGGATGGGCCACTCCGGCCGCCTCCTGCAGCAGATACCGGGCGACGCGGGTGCCCGCATCGATCGTCGTCAGGATAAAGAGCGCTTCGAAGAGCAGGGCGAACTGATACCAGTAGGTCATCAACCCCTGCATACCGGGCAGCGACGAAAAGATCGACGCCATCCCTGCGGCCAGGGAGACGGCGCCGCCCGGCCGGCCCGCCAGTTCCACGCCGACCAGCGCCGAGAGCTCCTGCACGTGCGCGACCGGAAAGCCGAGCGCCGCGATCGCCTCGGGCGTCAGGTGGGTGTTGATGGCGAAGTAGTCGCCGGGCATGAAGAGCGTGGCCGACACCAGCGCGATCACGCCCACGAAACTTTCCAGCAGCATCGCCCCATAGCCGATCATCGCGTGCGATTCGCGCTGGATCATCTTCGAGGTGGTGCCGGACGAGACGAGGGAATGAAATCCCGAGATCGCGCCGCAGGCGATCGTGATGAAGACGAAGGGAAAGAGCGTGCCGGGGATGATCGGCCCGCCGCCGTGAATGAACGCTGTGGCGGCCGGCATGTGAATGGTCGGCGCCATGAGGATGACGCCGACGCCGAGCAGAAACACCACCGCCAGCTTCATGAAGGTGGAGAGATAATCCCGGGGCAGGAGCAGCATCCAGATGGGGAGCGCCGAGGCGAGAAAGCCGTAGCCGGCCAGCGCCCAGACCAGCGTGTCGCGCTCGAAATTGAACCAGTCGGCCAGCGGCAGCTGCGCCGCCCAGCGCCCCGTCGCCACGGCGAACAGCAGCAACACCACGCCGATCGCGGAGACCTCGCCCACGCGGCCGGGCCGCCAGTAGTGCAGGTAAAACCCCATCAGAAAGGCGATGGGTATCGTCATCGTCAGCGTGAAGACGCCCCACGGGTTGTGATAGAGGGCGTTGACGACGGCCAATCCCAGCCCGGCGATCGCCACGATCACGATGAACAGCACCGCCGCCATCGTGCAGGCGCCGGTCACCGGCCCCATTTCGTCCCAGGCGATCTGGGGGAGCGACCGTCCATTGCGCCGCATCGAAGCGACCAGAATGATAAAGTCCTGCACTGCGCCGGCCAGCACGGCCCCGATGACCAGCCAGAGAAAGCCGGGGAGATATCCGAACTGGGCCGCAAGCACGGGGCCGAGCAGCGGGCCGGCGCCGGCGATGGCCGCGAAATGGTGGCCGAACAGCACCCACCGGTGGGTGGGGTGGTAGTTTTTTCCGTCCGTCAGCCGATAGGAGGGGGGCACGCGCTGGTCGTCCAACTCGACCACGCGGCGGGCCAGAAACCGGCCGTAAAATCGATAGGCCAGCGCGTAAAAGCAGGCGGCGGCGACCACGAGCCAGAGAGCGTTGATCTGTTCCTGCGGCCTCGCAAAACCGGTCACAATGGCAAACGCGACCGCGCACAGGAGCGCCACGCCCGCCCAGAACAGATGCCCCAGAATCTTCATCATCGCGTCACAGATCGGCCGTCATCATAAGAATTCCGCTCCGGTGGTGTCAACCGGTAGTGGGTCAGTTTGATGGATTCCACGTGGCAAAAATGGGGACACGTCCCAATTTCCTCGTGCAACGCACGGCACGCAACGAAATTGGGACGTGTCCCTATTTGTGAGCCGGTCGCGGTGAAACTGACCCACTACCTGTCAACTGACAAGGTTGACAGGATTGCAAGCCGTATGGTAAAAAATGTGACGCAAAATTACGGTGTTGGGACTTTGGAGATGCCATGTACGCTATAATCGAAACAGGCAGCAAGCAATATCGCGTGGAACCGGGCGCGGCGATCCGGGTGGAAAAACTCCCGGCCGAGGTCGGCGCCTCGGTGACCTTTGACCGGGTGCTCTTGGTCAGCGGCGACGGGAACGTGGCCGTCGGGGCACCCACCGTTGCCAAGGCGACGGTGACCGGCGAAGTGGTCCGTCACGGCCGCGCGCCGAAAGTGATCGTCTTTAAGAAGAAAAAGCGCAAGAACTACCGGCGGACGCAGGGCCACCGGCAGGATTTTACGGACGTGAAGATCACGGCCGTTCAATCGGTCTAATTGGGCGGCCCGAATGGGCGGCCTGAATAGGTGAACCGGGGCGATTGGCTCCGGGTGATCCTCATCAACTGAACGGGAACTCTCATGGCACATAAAAAAGGACAAGGCTCCACCACCAACGGGCGCGACAGCCAGCCGAAATATCTCGGCGTGAAACGGTATGGCGGCCAGGTGATCAATGCCGGCACGATCATCGTGCGCCAGCGCGGCACCCAGATCCACCCCGGGTTCAACGTCGGCTGCGGCAGCGACTACACGCTCTTCGCCAAGATCCCAGGTGTCGTGAAGTTCGAGCCCTACGGCAAGGGGCGCACGCGCGTCAGCGTCTATCCGGTTTCCGCCTCGGCGGACCAGCCCCAGCCGGCCGTTTCTTCCGCGTCATAAGCGGTCGGGGCATTCCGGCCCCGGCCCGTTCCAGAGGCAGGTTCCCACAGGCAGATTCCCAGAGGCGGATTCAATGTTCGTCGACCAGGCCAGGATCTTTGTCAAAGCGGGCGACGGCGGCAACGGCTGTTGCAGCTTTCGGCGGGAGGCCTACGTCCCGAGGGGCGGTCCCAACGGCGGCGACGGGGGCCGGGGCGGTAGCATTATTCTGAAGGCCGATCCGCAACTGCACACCCTGATCGATCTGACCTATCAGCAACTGTATCGCGCCAAACGCGGCGGCCACGGCGAGGGGAAGGATTGTTTCGGCCGCGGCGGGCCGGATCGCGTCATTCGGGTGCCCGTCGGCACAATCGTCTATGACGCCGATTCCGGCGACCTGATCGCCGATTTGGCCGTCCCGGAGCAGACGTTGGTGGTGGCCAAGGGAGGGCGGGGGGGCCGGGGGAACGCCCGGTTCGCCACGTCGACGAACCGCGCTCCCCGACGGGCCGATCCCGGCGAGCCGGGTGAGGAACGGATGCTGCGGCTGGAGCTGAAACTGCTCGCCGATGTCGGCATCGTCGGCTTCCCCAACGCGGGCAAATCAACATTGCTGTCGGCCATCTCCAAGGCCCGTCCGAAGATCGCCGATTATCCCTTTACGACACTGACGCCGCAACTGGGCGTGGCCCGCGATGCCGCCGGCCGCAGCTTCGTGGTGGCCGATATTCCGGGTTTGATCGAAGGGGCGCACGAAGGCAAGGGGCTCGGCTTTCAATTCCTCAGGCATGTTGAGCGAACGCGGTTGATGCTGTATCTGGTCGACGCCGGCGTCGGTCGAGAGGGCAGTCCGGTGAAGGAGTTTCAAACACTTCGCAGGGAGCTGACCACCTACCAACCCGAGCTGGCGGAGAAGCCGATGGCGCTGGCGGCCAATAAGATCGACGTGCAGGGCGACACCGGCCATGTGGCGGCCCTGCGCCGGTACGCGAAGAAGGAAAAAATTCCGTTCTTTGCCGTGTCGGCCGTGACGGGTGAAGGACTCAAGCCACTCCTGAATTTTTTGGGCGATCAGGTGGTCGGAGTGATCACGGAAGAGAAAACGGCGGCGGAGGCGGCGGCCACGGCATGAACACACTGCGACAGGACGTGCTCGAATCGTGTCATAGAATAGTCGTCAAAATCGGCAGTGGGCTGCTCGCGCCGAAGGGGCGCGGGTTGCAGACGGCGTGGATCGAGCAACTGGCCCGTGATGTGGCCGCGTTGCGGGCCGGGGGGCGGGAGGTCATTCTGGTCTCCTCGGGCGCGATTGCGGCGGGGATCGAGCGGTTGGGGTTGGCCGAACGGCCCGCGACGATCGCCCGCAAGCAGGCGGCCGCCGCCGTCGGCCAGGGGCGGTTGATGGCCGCGTATGACGCGGCCTTCTCCTCCGCCGGTCTGACCGTGGCGCAGGTGCTGCTGACCCACGGCGATCTGGCCGACCGCAAGCGCTTTCTGAACGCCCGGACGACGCTGACGACTCTGCTCGAGGCGGGCGTGGTGCCCATCATCAATGAGAACGACACGGTGGCCGTCGAGGAATTAAAATTCGGCGAGAATGACCATCTGGCCGCCCTGGTCACCAACCTGGTCGGCGCGCAACTCTTTGTGATTCTGTCCGGTGTGGAGGGATTCTGCACCGGCGATCCGACCCGTGATCCGTCGGCGACGCTGATCCCGCTGGTGACCGAGATCACGCCGCTGCTCGAGGCGCACGCCAAGGCGACGGGCAGCGCGGAGGGCACGGGCGGCATGGTGCCCAAGCTGGCCGCCGCGAAGCAGGCGACGGCGCACGGAACGGCGACGATCATCGCCGGCGGCCGGCGCCCCAATGTGCTGGTCGAACTGCTGGCGGGCGGGGAGATCGGGACGCTGTTTCTGCCGACCCAGGAACGGCTCAAAAGCCGGAAGCACTGGATTGCCTATACGCTGCACGCCAAGGGACGGCTTCATCTTGACGAAGGCGCCGCACGCGCCCTGCGTCAGCAGGGACGCAGCCTGCTGCCGTCAGGCGTGCGGGAAGTGGAGGGGAAGTTTCAGGCCGGCGAAGCGGTCAGTTGCGTCGGGCCGGACGGCCGGGAAGTGGCCCGGGGCCTGAGCAACTACTCGGCGGACGAGGTGGTGAAAATCCGCGGCGCCAAAAGCCGGGAGATTTCAAGCCGTCTCGGATACAAACTGTACGATGAAGTGATTCACCGGGACAATCTGGTGGTGCTGCAGTAAACCGGGTTACTCCAGATCCCGTCCCTTGACCGTTTTGCGGCCGTCGGCCTTGGCTTTCTCGATCGCGGCCGTGCAGAGATTTTCCACCCGCTGGCTCAGCACGTCCAGAATTTCCGCCGACGTATTAAAACCCGATTTGTCTTTGATGAATTTTTTGATCTTCGAAGCCACAACCAGAATTTCAGCCATGATGCCTCCCGTGTAAGTGGATGGTAGGCTCGCAGAATATAAAAGCGCCGGCGTGCTTGTCAACCCTCCGATCTCGGTGGAATGGGTGTGATGTGGTGGACAGCGCCGTCCCGCCGGTGATACGGTAGTCCGGGATTGTTTCAACGGGACTCAATGCGATCATGATGCACTATGAACAGGCGCCCGATGTCGAGGCGCAGATCGCCGGCCTGGTCGTGGCGCTGGGGTTCGATCACATCGATCTGTCCCGCGTGCGGTGTGTGCGCAGCTACGGATCCAAAAGCCGGCGAACGCTGGCCCGCTGCCATGCCCTGCCCCGAATCTTACAAACGGCGATGATGCTGAAGGCCCACTACGTGATCGAGGTGGTAACCGAGCATTACAATCGTCTTCCGCCCGATGAACAGGTCAAAACACTCATCCATGAATTGCTGCATATCCCCAAAAGTTTTTCGACTGGCGGGGGAGGCGGCTTCCGGCAGCACCATCTGGTGAACGGCCGGGCCGTCGAGCAATGCTACCGCCGATGGCTGACGACCGACGGACCGCATGGGGTCTGACGCTCCTCCGCTCCGCCATCGGACCATCGCGGCGGACGATGGCGAATTGATCCATTATTACATCGGCGGCCGGGACAATCCCGATGCGCCCCGGCTGCTCTTTCTCCACGGTCTGGGCAGCAACCGCACCCGCTGGTCCCGATTGACCGCCCAACCCTTCTTCCGGCAGGACTGCCGCGTCATCGTGGCCGATCTGCGCGGCCACGGCGCGTCGCACGCGAGGCGCGGCATCGATGAGGAGACGATCAGCCGCGATCTGTGCGCCTTGCTCGCACACGAGGGGGCCGGCCGGGCGGTCCTCATCGGCCATTGTTGGGGGGCCAATCTGGCCGTCCGGGCATGGGCCCGTTGTCCGGGGCGGATCGCCGGCCTGATATTGATCGAACCGTTTGTCGTGGAGACGCTGCGGCGGGGCTTGCGGGTGCTCTATGCGGTCGTGCGGCCGTTCCTCTGGTTGATTGCCGTGGCGGTGAAGGGGCTCAACGCGCTCGGCGTCAAGCGGACCACGTTCCGACTGGTCGACTACGAGATCTATGACGAATGGGTGCGCTCCCGGCTGACTTCCTTCTGGGCGGCCGTGCGGTACATGGGGCCGTGGGTCGACCTGCAGACGATGCCGGTGGTGAGTTATCTGCGGGCGTTCCGGCTGTTGTTTGCCTACCGGCCGCCGTGGGCGACGGTGACGTGTCCCGTCCTTTCGATCTACGGCAAAAAGGCGGATCTGGCTGAATCACCGGGGCAGCAAGTGGCGCCGCCCTGCGGACGGGCGCTCTTCATCGAGGCGAGCCATTTTGTCCTGACCGACAACATGCCGGCCGTGGCGTCGGCGATCGAGGAGTTTGTGCAGCAGACGGGGGGACAGGCTGCTTTTTCATCAACAGGACGTTGAGATCTGTTGTTGGATTCGTGAAAAAGTTGCCTGTCCCCTTTAGGGAATCGTTGGCGGGTTAGTTTTTGACCGTCGCCCGCTGGAGATTGCTGGCCAGCCCCAGTTGAGCGGCGGCAAAAATCAGCCACTTCGACGGATCGAAGTTGTACCACATGGGACCGTTGCGATAGTCACGCTGATAGGCGTGGTGATAATTGTGGTACCCCTCGCCGAACGTGACCAGCGACACCCACCAGCTGTCCCGGCTTGAATTGGCCTGACTGTGCGGTTGATCACCCCACAGGTGGCAGACGGAGTTGATGCAGAAGGTGGAGTTCAGGACGAGGAACATCCGCCCCACGCCGGCGAGCAGAAAACAGCCGATCGCTTCACGCCAGCCGCCATGGAGAAAGCCGGCAAGCAACGGAATGGCAAACCCGGAGAGCACGATCGGTACGTAATACCGCTCCTGCCAGAGCAGCAGGGGGTCCTTCCGGAACTGCGCCTCGTATTTGTCATCCGCATACGGATCGCTCACAAACAGCCAGCCCACGTGGCTGAACCAGAAACCCCGCATGGCATTGTAGGGATCGGCTTCCTGGTCGACCCTGGCGTGGTGGCGCACATGGTCGGCCGACCACTTGATGGCGGTGTTTTGCAACGCCCAGCCGCCGGCGATCAGCAGCGCGAATTTCAGCCAGCGGTGAGACTCAAAACTCCGGTGGGAAATCAACCGGTGATAACCGACCGTGATGCCCAGACCGGTGATGACGTAGAGCACGCCGAAAAGCGTCCAGTCCAGCCAGGTGTAATCATACAGGTAGCCGAACAGGGGCACGCCGATCAGCGCCACCAGGGTGACAAACGCAAATTGGAACACCACCGGATAGTCCAATGTTCTCATCTCGGGTGCTAAAGACACAACAGTTTCGGTTTTCACTCCATTCACGCGGGCGACTCCTTTACAGTATTTGGTGCTACGGGTAGCGGACAATTAACAATCAGTATACCACATCCGGATTGCTTAACGGGAATTTTTGGCCCAAGCCGCCAAAATCATGCTGCGAGCCCAATAATTACAGACGGTTAGACGTGGCGGTGCTCGGGGACTTTATGCGCTTTCAGCGCGCGGGGGATGTTATCCGGCTCGCCGTCGCCGTTGGGCGTGTGGGCCTGGCGGCGGCGTTGCCGGGCCAGGAGGGTGTAAGCGGTGGGGATGACGAAGAGCGTAAGCAGCGTGCCCAGCAGGAGGCCGCCGACGATCACCCAGCCGATCTGCTGGCGGCTCTCCGCGCCGGCGCCGTGGGCCAGGGCAAGCGGGATCGCGCCCAGAATCATGGCGGCCGTCGTCATCAAAATCGGCCGCAGACGCAACCCGGCGGCCTCCACGACGGCCTCCCGCACGGCCTGCCCCTGTTCCCGAAGCTGGTTGGCGAATTCCACGATCAAAATGCCGTTCTTGGCGATCAATCCCACCAGCATGACCATGCCGATCTGGCTGTAGACGTTGAGCGTATTCCCGGTCAGTTTCAACGAGAGCAGCGCGCCGGTCACCGCCAGCGGCACTGACAGCATGATCACAAAGGGGTCGACGAAACTCTCAAACTGCGCGGCGAGGACCAGGTAGAGGAAGATCAAGGCCAGCACAAACGCCACATACATGCTGGCGCCCGCTTCTTTGAACTCGCGCGACTGCCCGTCCAGCGCCGTCTGGGTCCCGGCCGGCAGCACCTCACGGGCGGTGTTGTCCAGAAACGTCAACGCGTCGCCCAGCGCGACGCCGGGAGCCAGATTGGCCGAGATGGTGGCCGCCCTGAGGCGATTAAAATGGTTGAGCTCTTTGGGCGCCACCGTCTCCTCGAGCCGCACCAGGTTGGATAGTTGAATGAGTTGATCATCCTTGCCGCGAACGTAGATGGCGGTCAGATCGTTGGGCTTCGTGCGATCTTTATCCTCCAGTTTGACGATAACGTCGTACTGTTCCCCCTCGCGCTTGAACCGGGTCACCTGCCGCCCCCCGAGCAGCGTTTCCAGCGTCCGGCCGATGGTTTCCACCTCCACCCCGACATCGGCGGCCTTCTCGCGATCCACCCTGACCGTCAATTGCGGTTTGTTCAGCTTCAGGTCCGAATCCGCGTTGACGAGGCCGGGGAACTGGCGGATCCTGGCCATCAGGGCGTCAACCATGCGTTGCAGTTCGGCATAGGTGGAGGCCTGCACGACGTACATCACCGGCGGGTTGCGAAAATTCTGGCCGAGCGACGGCGGATTGACGGCAAAGGCCATCACGCCCGGCAGGCCGAGCAGCTTGGGCATCAGCTCCGCCGCAATCTGTTGCTGGCTGCGGTGGCGCTCCGACCAGGGTTTGAGGCTGACAAACGCGAAGGCGGAGGTGACCGGGTTGGGCCGTTCCAGTCCCGGAGCGACGACCATGAAGGAGGTCTTGATCTCGGGCACTGCCTTGAAAAATTCCTCCACGCGCCGCGCGTAGCCGTCGGTGTAGGCCATGGTGGCCCCCTCCGGGGCCAGGAGGACGCCGATGATGGTGCCGCGATCCTCCAGGGGCGACAGCTCGGACTTGAGGGTCATGAAGAGGATGACAATCGCCCCCGCGGCCGCGAGCCCCAGCGACAGGATCAGTCCGCGGTGGTTGAGCGAACGGGCCAGGAGCGCACGATAGCCGGTATTGAGCCGCTCCAGCCAGCGCTCAATCGCCCGGTAGATCCGGCCGTGCTGCCGTTCATGGCGCAACAGTTTCGAGCACATCATGGGTGTGAGCGTCAGGGCGACGAAGCCCGACACGATCACCGCGGCGGACACGGTGAGCGCGAACTCGCGGAAGAGCTGGCCGGTCCGGCCGGTCATGAAGGCCACGGGCACAAACACGGCCGCCACGGTGACCGTCATGGCCAGCACGGCGAAGGCGATTTCCTTGCTGCCTTCGAACGCGGCCTGGAGCGGCGGCACCCCGCGCTCGATCCGGCGGTAGATGTTTTCCAGCACCACGATGGCATCGTCCACGACGAGGCCGATCGCCAGCACCAGCGCCAGCAGCGTCAGCACGTTGACGGTGAAGCCCAGGGTGTAGACGAAAATGAAGGCCCCGATCAGGGAGACGGGAATCGTGACGAACGGAATCAGCGTGGCGCGCGCCGACCGCAGAAAGAAAAAGATGACCAGCACGACGAGCGCCAGCGCCTCGCCCAGGGTTTCAAACACCGATGTGATCGACTCTTCGATGAAGATCGAGCTGTCGAACCCGACCTGCAGCTTCATGCCCTGCGGCAGGGCGGCGGTCAGCTTGGGGATCTCCGCTTTCACGGCGCGGGCCACGGCCAGCGTATTCGCCGAGGATTGTTTGACCACGCCCACGCCGACGGCGGGGTTGCCGTTGACCCGCACCGCGTTCCGGTCGTCTTCGGCGCCCAGCTCGGTATGGCCCACGTCGCTCAGCCGGACCGGGTAGTCGTTGGCGTTCCGGATGATGATCCGGTCGAACTCCTGCGGTGTGCGCAGATCGGTCTGCGTCAGCACGGTGAATTCCCGCTGCCGGCTTTCGATCCGGCCAGAGGGCACTTCGACGTTCTGCCGGCGGAGGGCGTCTTCGACATCCTGCGTCGTCAGGTGGTAGGCGGCCAGCCGTTCGCGATCGAGCCAGAGGCGCATCGCGTAGCGCCGCTCGCCGCCGATGATGACGTTGGACACGCCGGGCAGCGTCTGCAGCCGGTCCTTCACGATGCGGTCGGCGTAATCGGTGATTTCGAGCGGCGAGTGGCGGTCGCTGGAGAAGGCAAGCCAGATGATGGGGAAGGCGTCCGCCTCGGTCTTGGAAATGACCGGTTCATCGGTTTCATCGGGCAGCAGGCCGCGGACGCGGGCGACGCGATCCCGGACGTCGTTCGCCGCGTTGTCGATGTCCCGGTCCAGCGTGAACTCCACTGAAATCTGGCTGACCTCCTCCCGGCTGATCGATTTCATCTGCCTGATGCCCTCGATGCCGGCCAGGGAATCCTCCAGCGGCTGGGTGATCTGGCTTTCGACGACTTCCGCGCTGGCGCCGGTATAGACGGTGCGGACCGACACGATCGGCGGATCGATGTTGGGGTATTCGCGGACGGCCAGGCGCGAGTAGGAGATGGCGCCGACGAGGATGAGCAGCAGGCTCATCACGCTGGCCAACACCGGGCGGCGGATGGAGAGCTCGGGCAACCGCATGGGAATCAGCCCCGCTTGGGGGCGGCCGCAGCCGGTGCGGGCGGGCCCGCAGGCCCGCCGCCGGGGGGAATCACCATGACCGGCGCGCCGTCGAAGATCATCGGCTTGTTCTGCCCGCCCGTGATGACGGTCTCCTCCGAGCCGAGGCCGGCCACGATCTCAACCTCGCCCTCGCGCCGCTGCCCGATCGTCACCTTCGTCAGGGCCGCTTTCCCGTCCACGATCCGGTAGACGAATGTGTCATTCCCCACGGGCACGATCGCCTGTTCCGGGATCAGGACGGCCCTAGGCCGCTCGGCCAGGACGACGCCGACGCGCACGAACATCCCGGGGCGCAGCCGTCCATCGGCGTTGGGAACCCGCGCCCGGACGACGAGCGTGCGGGTGGCGGCGTCGATCCTCGGATCGATGGCATAGACCGTGCCTTTGAACCGGCGATCCGGCATGGCGTCCGCGCCGACCTGCACGGCGCCGCCGTCTTTGATCCGTCCGACATAGGCCTCCGGCACGCGGAAGTCGACCTTGAGCGGATCAAGGTCTTCGAGATTCACGATCGCCTGTCCCGGCTGCAGATAGTCGCCGGGGCTGACCTGCCGCAGTCCCAGCCGGCCGCTGAAGGGGGCCTGAATCTTCGTCTTGTCGAGGCGCGCCCTGGCCACCGCCAGGTTGGCCTCGGCCTCTTTGAATTTCGCGGCCAGCTCGTCATAGGCCTGCTGGCTGAGCAACTGCTGTTCGTAGAGCGGTTTGGAGCGGTCAAAATTCAGACGGCTCAATCCCAGGGCGGCCTCGGCCTGGTCATATTGCGCCTGATATTCGACGGGATCGATCGTGAGCAGGGGAATGTTCCTGGCGACCGCCTGCCCCTCGGCAAAATGGATCGTCTGCACGCGGCCGGCGATTTCGGAGCGGATGACGACCGATTCGTTGGCCTGCAACGTTCCGACCGCGCCCACCTCGGGGGCGGACTATTGCCTGGATTGGCGCCCGGCTTGCCGCCGGGCGCTTGGGCGCCGGTGCTTTGGTTGTGGTCGGTCAACACCCACAGGAGGCCGGCCGCCACCAGCAGCATCGCGGAGACCAGCCAGCGCAGACGATGGAAGACAAGAGCCATAGACAAATATTAAAGCAGGCCGCCGGGCGGAAACGCAAGCCAGCAGCCCGGCGGGGAGTGGGTCAGTTTCACCGCGACCGGCTCAAAAATAGGGACACGTCCCAATTTCGTTGCGTGCCGTGCGTCGCACGAGGAAATGGGGACGTGTCCCTATTTTTGCCACGGTGGAATCCATCAAACTGACCCACTACCGCCCGGCGGTGGCGGATCGGCCCGGCCGAACGGGTGGGTGTGCCTGAGCGGCGCCATGTCGGGCAGGGGCGACACTGTGCCTATTGGAGACCGATTGTAGGGGAATGGCCTAATTTTTGCACATTTATAAGACATTATGGTTTTTTTGTGTTTCTCCCTCGATCGAGGGGTTGACCGTTGGAGAATCTATTGCTACAGTAGCTGTTTACCCCCTCATTTATAGGTATTTATAGTCGGGAATACGGAGGACTCTAAGGACGATGCGCTGCAATGGGATCCTGCATGGTCTGGCCGCTCTGGGGATCGTCTGTCTGGTTCATGGTGAGGCCGCGGCCGGGCTCAATCCGGCGTTGGCCACGCTGGGCGACAATTCGTGGGTGAAGCTGAGCCCCGCGCCGACAGGACGCTATCAGACGCCCACCTTTACCACAATTACCCCCATCACGAGTGCGAATCCCGTCCAGCGGTCGTACAGCGGCGCGGTCTTTGGGGGAGGAAAAATTTTCTACTTCGGTGGCGGCCACGCCAGCTACTCGGGCAATGATGTCGATCTGTACGATATGGGGGGCAACGTCTGGGAGGACCAATACACCCCGGAACCCCTGCCGTCCTACTGCGCCGGCGCGACGAGCCCCGATCCCTGCCAGATCAAGAACGGCGATGCCAGCGGTTCCCTCTCCCCCCTGGGACGTCCGTGGCCGGAGCATACCTACCAAACTATGACGTATGATCCCCGTTTTAACCGGTTTCTGCTCCTGCGCGGTCAAGGCCTGGCAAATAATGGTCTCTTCGCCTTCTCCCCCGTTACGAAAAGCTGGACGCAACTCTCGCCGGCGGGAAGCGCCGTCCATGGCCCGGACCACGACACCATGTATCTGACGTACGATCCCGACCTGCAGAAAATCTTTGCAATCGTATCTGTGGGGAACCCCGGCGTCTTCCAGTTCAATGAAAGCGGCTCGAACGGCACCTGGAGCTTCTATGGGGCGCTAGCCGGTCTCCCGTTCAGCGGGTGGCCGCAAATCTACGGCACCTACGACGCCTCATCGAAACTGCACCTGGTCCACGTCCGGAACATTGTGACTGGAGAAAGCGCTTTCTTCCTCTATGACGCGTTGCGCAACCAATGGACCTCCCTGGCCAAACCCCCCGGCATGGCCAGCGACGTCAATTCGTTCACCTATGACTCGCTCAACCAGGTGGTCCTAATAGCGGAGCCGAACGGTGGCGCTGTGCGCGTGTGGACGTTAAAAACGACCAACAACGGCGGGGTCGGATCGGGAACGTTTACGTTGCAGCCGCTGCCGTCGCTTACGCCGACGAGCTCGAATTCGTGGCTCGCGCGCTGGAGCGTGTTCGGGTATGATCCCGCTAACAACGTGGCCTACTTCCTCCGCATCGACGGTGTGGGCGGCGGCGGGGCCGGCGGCGACCCGAGCGGTTTTGAGATCTGGGCGTACCGGTATAAAAAGGCCGGCGGCGTGCCCATACCCTCGCTGGAAGACGAGCGGAACACCTACCGTTCGTGGAGCTGGAGCTGGCAGATAAGCGTCGAGCCGCATTTTACCGGCGATGCCGCCTACACCGTGCGCGACCCCGATATTCATGGCGACACCGAAGGGGACGATCTGTGGACGTATGTGATGATGTACCGCCGGACGGGCCAGCAGGGCTACCTCGACCGCGCGACCGCGTGGGCCCGGTACTTTCGAGACGATTACCGACAGTGCGTCGGGACGCCCAGCCTGACCTATTGCGCGGACCGGGACGGATTCATTTCAGACCATCTCTACGGGTGGGGGCTGATCGATTGGTATTACCTGACCGGTGACGCGGCGTCCCTGGCGGCCGCGGAAAATCTCGGCGGCGATTTGGAAACGTACTACGCAACGCACAGCCCGAGCCGGTTCGCCTATTACGGCATCCGCCAGGGCGCGCGCCATTTGCTGCTGGCGACCCGTCTGGTCGAGGCGACCGGCAAAGCCCGGTGGATTGCGCTGCGGGACCGGTTGATCACCCTCTGGCTGCAATCGCTCGATTGGGACGCGCGGGGCATGTATTTCGCGGGAGACTTTTACACGGATGCCAATCTGTCCCCGGGCGCCTATGCCGCCGGCGCGCGCATCGTGCCCTCCTTTCACATCGGGATTTTGAGCGAGGCATTTTATCGGGCCTATCTGCAGACCGGCAACGTCGAGCTGAAGAACCGCCTTGTGGCCATGGCGCGTTTTGTGGATCAGTACGGCATGGACCCGACGTTTCAGTATACCGGCAACAAATTCGGTATCGTCAACGGCCAGATCTGGCACAATTATTCAAATGGCACCACCACTGCTACCTTTTGGGATCCTGTCTATACGATCTCGCTGGTTGACAGTCTCGTGTATGGATACAAGCTGACCGGCGATCACGCCCTCTACGACCGCGCCAAACACTTTTTCAATCGCGGCACCAAGGGTATTTATGGGAGCACCACCCAGCGCGAAACATCGGATACCACCGTGGGCCATTTTGTCGATACGAAATTCGATTCCTCCTCGGGCAATTTCTATCTGTACAACAATCGGGGCGAGTTGCAGTACACCTATATGCTCTTTGAAAACGGCGGCACCCCCACGATCATCGGAACCGTCACGCCGCCACCGTCCGACACGACGGCGCCCTCCGTCCCGATGGGGCTGGGCGCCTCGCCGGTTTCATCGACGCAGATCAACCTCTCGTGGACTGCCTCCACCGACGACGTGGGCGTGGCCGGTTACCGGATCTACCGGTGTACCGGGGCGGCCTGCGCGCCGACTGCCTCCATCGGAACCAGCGCGCCGACAAGTTTTCAGAGCACGGGCCTGACGGCATCGACAAGTTACACCTATGCCGTAGCCGCGTATGACGCCGCGGGGAACGAGTCGGCGAAATCCACGAGCAGCACCGCTGCCACCCCGGCCGCCCCGGCGGATGCCCAGGCGCCGACCGTGCCGGCGAACCTGACGGCCACGGCGATGTCGACCAGCGAGATCAATCTGAGTTGGAATGCCTCCACGGACAATGTGGGAGTGGCGGGTTACCGCGTCTACCGTGACGGCGTGCTGGTCGGCTCTCCCGCGGGCACCACCCACACGGACACCGGGCTGGCGGCGGGGACAACCTACAGCTATCAGGTGGAAGCGTATGATGCCGCGGCAAACTCTTCACCACGTTCCTCCGCAGCGGCCACAACACAGAGCAGCGGTGGGGGGATGAGTATTGGAGGTGGAGGGTGTGGGACGATTCGACCGGGAGGGGGTGCTCCGCCCTCATCTGGAGGTACGGCGGTGTTCACGATGCTGGCACTGCTGGGGCCGCTGGGGCTGAGTATAGGCAGAAAACTGAGGCGTCAATTGCGCTCCAGCGCGCTGGGCTCGGCGAGCACAACGGTGGGCCATCCGCAACCGGCTGAATCACTCCTGTTCCCATGTTTTTTGGGATTGTCGGTATTGATCGGCGTCGTTTTTGCCCTGAGCCCCTCCGCGTTGGCCGCCACCTACTACATCGATCAAAACCATCCCGCCTGCAATGACTCAAACCCTGGGACCAGCGAGGCCGCGCCGTGGTGCACGTTGCAGCGGGCCGCCAGTCCTCTGGGAGTGGATATCATGGCCGGCGATACGGTGTGGGTCAAAAACGGCACATACTCCGTGACCTCGGCGCTCACCCCAGTCAATTCAGGGAGTGTAAGTCTTCCCATCGCGTTCCGGGCGTATACCCCTCTCAGCGGGCCGCGGCATCGCCCGCTGATTACGCGCCCTGGTTCAGATCCGCAAGGCGGAAACAGGCCCGTGATCACTGCCGATGGACGAGACTACATTGTGTGGGATGGCTTCCAGCTTGGGCCCTGGAACAATGCCCAGGTGTATGGCTCTGTGGGCGCAAAGGTCATCGGCACTATTTTTGAAAACTTAATTATCGACAAGGGCGCCAGCACGCTGGCCGGAGGGGGCACCGCCTGTGGCAACGGCAACTATGCCGGTCTTTTTGTTCAATTGACTTCCGGCACCATTATCCGAAACAACGTCATCCGAAATATTTCCTATACCGACTGCGCAGCCGCCAATGCAGAGGGCATTGTCCTGTATGACACGGATAACACCCATATCCACAATAATGAAATTTACAACGTCAACACCGGAATTTTGGATAAAGAAAACGGCGTCTCGAACGTGCATGAACTGAATTACTTGCACGATGTGAACGGTCCTGCCGTGTTCTTTGAGGGTTTTGTCACGACGCGCTGTGGCAGTTGTCCCGTGCAAAACAATATCGTGCGGCAGAACATTATCGTCAATGCCGACACGGGCGTAAACTTGAATTTGGGGGACCCGGCGAATGAGGGCAATATCGCCGTCTACAATAATGACGTGGTCAATGCGCTGAAAGGGATCATCGAGTACACCAATCTTTCCGGGATACGGTTGTATAACAATATCGTCAGTCTTGGTTCGCCTCCTGTGGACTATAACCACATTTCATTCCGCCTGAATAACGGCACACCCGTGGCTGCTGATTTTCTCTCCGACTACAACAACTATCAGGCCCCTGCATCTCCATCCGCGGGTTTTATCACATCGGCGGGATGGGAAACGCTTTCGCAGTGGCAACTCCGAAGTTTTGATCTGAACGCGCTCACGTTAGATCCCCAATTTGTTGGCCCGCTTACCGGCACGCCGGCCCCAGAAGCATTTAAGCTGGCCAGCGGCTCTCCTTTAATCAACGCCGGCCGGGTGGGAGGGCTGTCTTCCGGCGCCCCGGTCAACATGGGGGCATACATCACCGGCACTGAAATCATCGGCACCGGCGCGGCGGCGCCAGCCCCAGACACCCAGGCCCCTTCGATACTAGGCGGCCTCCAGGCCACGGCCGTCTCCTCTTCTCGCATTGATCTGGTCTGGTCAGCCTCCACTGATAATGTGGGTGTAACGGGCTATCGTATCTACCGCTGCACGGGCGCGAGCTGCACGCCGACCGTCTCCATTGGGACCAGCGCGATCCTTAGTTACCTGAACACGGGCCTGACCGCATCGACCAGCTACACCTATACTGTGACCGCCTATGATGCGGCGGGAAATGAGTCGGCCCAATCTTCGAGTAGTACGGCCGCCACATTCGCGGCCTCGGATACCCAGGCGCCGACCGTGCCGGCCAGATGGCGGCCTGGTGGCGACCATTGCGGGCACCAGCTTTAGCGATACTGGGTTGGCAGCGGGGACCACGTACAGTTATCGGGTCGAAGCGTACGATGCGGCGGGCAACAGCTCGGCGCAGTCACCGGCCGAAGCGGCCACCACACAGAGCGCCGGGGGCGGAGGGCAGCCTGCGGCAAGCAGCGGGGGAGGGTGCGGGTTGGGGATGATTCGACCGGGACCGCCCCGGTCGGGAAGCACCGGGTGGTTCCTGCTGACGCTCGTCTGGCCGCTGGCCGTGTTGGGGGGACGAAAGATTTACAACTGCTGTTCAGCGTGATACGAACTGCGGACTAAAGGCCCCGATTCAACGTGACGAAAACCGAGCTGTAGACCGATTTCCTTCAAGCGAACGAACTCATCGGGGTGATAATAGCGATCGACCGGCAGATGCGCCTTGGTTGGTTGCAGATATTGCCCCAGCGTCAGAATGTCGCAACCATGCGCGACCAGATCTCGCATGACTGATTCCACCTCATCGATCGTTTCGCCCAGCCCCAGCATCAGACCGCTTTTGGTCAGCAATCCGGCCGTTTTCGCCCGTTGCAGCAACTCCAAACTCCACTGATATTTCCCCTGCGGCCTCACGGGGCGATAGAGGCGGGGTACGGTCTCAGTATTGTGGTTGAGGATATCCGGCCGTTCGGCGAAGACCGCGTCCTGGGCCGCGTGTGAGCCTTTAAAATCGGGAATCAGCACTTCAATGGTGCAATCCGGCGTTGCCGCCCGAGTCCGCCGGATCGTCTCGGCGAAGATCGATGCGCCTCCATCCTCCAGTTCATCCCGGTTGACCGACGTGATCACGGCATGGCGCAGCCCCAATTGCTGGATCGCCTCGGCCACGCGGCGCGGCTCGTCGAGATCGAGCTCGGTCGGCCGGCCGGTCTTCACGGCGCAGAAACCGCAACTGCGCGTGCAGGTCTCGCCCAGGATCATGATCGTCGCCGTTCCCGCGTTCCAGCATTCCCAGACATTGGGACAGCGCGCTTCTTCGCAGACGGTGTGAAGCTTGAGCTCGCCCACGAGCCGTTTGAGCTTGAGGTAATTCTCCCCGCGCTTCGGCGTGACCTTGAACCATTCAGGCAGGCGCTTCGGCGCATCCACAGGGTGCGTGTCGATGGTGATCAATTGGTCCATGGCGCATCCAGCATCATGCGGAACAGTTCGTCCAGCTTTCTGGTGTCGACGGTCGGCGCGCGTGATGCGCTTAACTGCTGCGAAAGCTCTTCAAGCTCCCGCTCGATAAAATCGCTTAAGGGCGAGATTTTAGGGCCGCGATCCAGCTCCTTGCCGCTCATTTTCTGATCCAGCAGCAGGGCGATCTCCTTTTTGACGGCCTCATCTTTTACCATATGTTCGACGAGAATGCCAAACTCAATCGGCGCGACACCACGGTTTTCGTTGATCCACCTGCAGGCCAGCAATGGCCGCAATACATAAAAATATTTTTTGAGCCAGACGGTCGGCCCTTTTAGGTATTCTCGATGGTTTCCCTGGGCCATGTGCAGATAATGATGGAGGCAGGCGGTGGGGGAATAGTATTCCGCGATCAGCCTTCTCAATTTATTCGCAAAGTCGCTCCGATCTCTATAAATGATGGGCGAATTCAGCCATTCCAGCAGTGGTGGGTTGGATTTTCGAAAGAGACCAAGCGCCTTCTTCACGTCCCAGCCGCTAATGTCAATACCCTGATCGATGCCGCGTTCGATCACGTCCCGCCGTTCTTCAATTGAGAGATACCAATCTTTCGGGTGAACATAAATAAATCGGACATCATAATCGCTGTCTTTCGATGCAAATCCCCATGCCCGGCTGCCTGATTCGCAGGCATATAAAATGCGAACATGCGAGAACTGCTCGATATCCATCAATTTGTTCTGAATCAGAGAGACAACATCAGAAGCGATCATATATGAATCGCTTCCCCATACACCGCCGCGGCCGCTTCCATGACCGCCTCGGAGAGCGTCGGGTGGGGATGGATGCTGGCGCGTAATTCGTGCGGTGTGCCCTCCATTGTTTGCAACAGGACCGCCTCGCCGATCAGCTCGGTCACCTCGGCGCCGATCATCTGGACGCCCAGACATTCGCCGGACTTCGCATCGGCGACGATTTTGATAAAGCCCTCGGTCTCGCTCAGCGCCAGCGCCTTGCCGTTCGCCTGAAACGGAAACTTCCCAACCTTCACCGTGTAACCAGCCGCTTGGGCGTCAGCCTCCGACAGCCCCACGCTGGCCACCTGCGGCTGGCAGTAGACGCAGCGGGGGATGTGGCGGTAGTTGATCGGTTTCACTTCGTTGCCGGCCAGCCGCTCGACAACCGTGATCCCTTCGGCCGATGCGCTGTGGGCCAAGAGCGATTTGCCCGCCACGTCGCCGATGGCATAAATGCCGGGGGTGGTCGTCTCCAGCCATTCGTTGGTCGTGATGTAGCCTCGTTCGGTCTTGACGCCGAGCGTTTCAAGCCCGAGCCCTTCGATATTCCCCGCGCGCCCGGCGGCCAGGAGGAGTTGATCGCAGTTGATCGTCTGCGATGCCGACTCGGTTGATTCGGTCTGGATGGCCAATCCGCCATCGGCCGGTTTGATGGAAGCGACGTTGCTCTTGGTCTGGACGGCGATGCCCTGTTTCTTGAATGCGGTGTGAAGCGTTTTCGAAATTTCCTCGTCTTCACCAGGCAGGAGCCGATCCAGTACTTCCACTATCGTGACCTGCACACCATAGGCGGCGAAAATGTAGGCGAACTCGACGCCCGTGGCCCCGCCGCCCACAATCACGAGCCGTTGGGGCAGGGGATTCAGCTTGAGCGCTTCGTCGCTCGTGATGATCAATCGGCCGTCGGGGACGATTCCCGGCAGCGGTTTGTTGCGCGAGCCGGTGGCGATGATCGCCGCTCGCGTGGTTAATGTGGCCGTTTTCCCTGAGGCGTCGGTGACGGCAATCCGATCTTTTGCCGCAAACGACGCCGTGCCCGCGAAGAGGTCGACCTTGTTTTTCTTGAGCAGATGCTTCACGCCCCGGGTCAGCCGCAGCACCGCCTCTTGCGCCCGCTCGACCGCTACGCCGAAGTCATACCGGAGATTGTCGTATCGGATGCCGAACTCTTCCGCCCGCCTGATCAGCGTGAGCACTTCCGCGTTGCGGATGAGCGCCTTGGACGGGATGCAACCGCGGTTCAGGCAGACGCCGCCGACTTCGGCTTTTTCGATGATCGCCGTTTTAAGGCCGAGTTGGGCCGCGCGGATCGCGGCCACGTACCCGCCGGGGCCGGCGCCGATGACAACCAGATCATAGGAAGATTCTGTCATGACGGCAGCAACAATCCCGTCGGCTCTTCCAGTTCATGCTTGAGGGCCTGTAAAAATTTTGCCGCCTGCAGGCCATCCACGACGCGATGATCGCACGAAATCGTCACCATCATCCGGCGGCGGATCGCCACGCGGCCGTCAACGACGACCGGTCTCTGTGTGATCTTGCCGATCGCGAGCACGGCCGCTTCCGGCGGCGTGATGATGGCGGAAAAATGTTCCACGTCCTCCATGCCGAGGTTTGAGAGACTGAACGTGGCGCCCGTATATTCGTCCGGCTGCAAACGGCGGGTCTTGGCTCGTTCGAAGAGCAGTCGGGCTTCCTCGGCGATTTGGAGCAGGCCTTTTGTCTGGCAATTGCGCAGCACCGGAACGATCAGTCCTTCATCAAGACCGACGGCCACGCCGATGTGGATCGACTGATGGTAGCGAATGGCGTCATCTTGAAACGATGCGTTGAATTGTGAAAAGCGGGTCAGCGTGATCGCCAGGGCTCGGACGATCATGTCGGTGATTGTAACCTTGATCGGCGCCTGCCGG
>JACQCE010000047.1 GCA_016201765.1 Nitrospirota bacterium | reverse complement strand
TGCGCGTGCGTGTAGAGGACGGCGTCGACCCGGTCGACACCGTGGGTCATCGCCTGGAGGCGCAGATCGGTCGACGTGTCGATCAGCAACCCCGTCTCCCCCCGGCGGATGAAGATGGAGGCGCGGCTTCGACGGTTCTTCTGGTCGCCGGAGGTGCAGACCGGACAGCGGCAGCCGATCGCCGGAACGCCGGTGGAAGTACCGGAACCGAGAATTGTGACCTGCATGGCCGTCCCGGCTCAAACGCGGTGGCGCTTGCGCAATTCTTCCTCGATCCCCTTCCGGTAGAGGACGTCCCATTCCTCGCTGCCTTCGGCGATTTTTCTGGAATAGGAGGCCAGGCGCGCGCGCACCGCCCGGTCGATCTCGTCGTCCACGCGGGATTCCTCAAACAGCACCTGCTTGATCTGCTTGAGCAGAACTTCCTCGTCGGCGATCAGTTCGACGCCGTCGAACCGGCCGATGCCTTCAAAGACCAGGTGGGCCACATGGGTGAGTTTTTCCTCGCTGGCAAACATCAGATGATCACGCCCCGATCCTTCGCCAGTTGCCGTTTGACCATCGTGAACATCCGCTGATAATCGATCTGGCCGCTGTCGATCTGCCGCTGGTACTGCTTGAGCAGTTCGCGAACTTCGTTGTTCAACTGGTCTTCCTTCGCCAGTTCGCCCTCGATCAGCCCCGTCACATGGGCGACCAGCTCCGCCTCGGGGCGGTGCACCGCGATGGCGCGTTGCGTCACCAGCCGCTGCACGATGGCCCGCGCCAGCATTTCGATTCGTCCATGCGTGATTTTCATCGTCTGCCTTGAGCGAGCGCCCGTTGAAATTCCTCAAACCGGGCCGAATCATCGTCGGGCGGTACTCTATCAAATGACCGGAAGTGAGTCAAACTGGCATCATAATGGGGGCCCGTGCGGAAACAAAAATCGTCCTTCAATGCCCCCATGCCCCGATCGCCGTACGCAATGTAACTTGAGCGAGCGCTAACGCCGCGCGCGGATTGACAATCCGGGCCAGACCCCCCATAATGCGAACGGAGCGATCACATGTCGCACGCACCGTCATTGAGACTGTTTCTCCTCGTCGGCCTGATCATTGGACTAGCGGGGCTCGCGCCGGCGTCCCCCGCAACCGCGGCGGACGGCAACGCCAAAGCCGGCAAGGCGATTTACGAAAAACATTGCATCGCCTGTCACGGCAAAACAGGCAAGGGCATCGGCACGCTGCCCAATCTGTCCGATCCGCGCACCCTGGCCGGCCGCCCCGACGCCCAACTGTTTGAGAAGATCACCAACGGCGGACAGGGCAGCGGTATGCCCGCCTGGGGCGGCGTGCTGTCCGAGCCGCAACGATGGGACGTGCTGGCCTATATTAAAACGCTCGCCAAGTAACAACCACATGCCCACGGCCGCCGGCTAACGAGGAGTCTCGTCGTGCCTGTCCGCATTCCACAACTGAGCCGCAACGCCCGCGTCATCCTCAACCACCGCTACCTGCGCAAAAACGCCGCGGGCCGGGTGATCGAAACGCCGGCCCGGCTGTTCCGGCGGGTGGCGCGCAACATCGCCGAGAGTGAACGAAGCTACGACCCCGACGCTCCGGTGCAGGCCTACGCCGACCGGTTCTACGCCCTGATGGCCGGTCTGCAGTTTCTGCCCAATTCCCCCACGCTGATGAACGCAGGCCGGGAGCTGCAACAACTGTCGGCCTGCTTCGTCCTGCCCGTCGCCGATTCGCTGGAGTCGATCTTCGACGCCGTCAAACAGACGGCGCTGATCCATCAATCGGGCGGCGGCACCGGCTTCTCCTTCAGCCGGCTGCGGCCCAAATCCGATCGCGTGCTCACCACCAGCGGCGTGGCCAGCGGGCCGGTCTCGTTCATGCGGATTTTCAACATGGCGACCGAGGTGATCAAACAGGGCGGCACCCGCCGCGGGGCCAACATGGGCATTTTGCGGGTCGACCACCCCGACATCGAGGAATTCATCGCGGTCAAGGACCAGCCCTCCGAGCTGACGAACTTCAACCTGTCCGTGGCCGTGACCGACGACTTCATGCGCGCCGTCGAGCGCAACGCCGCCTATCCGCTGATCAACCCCCGCACCGGCCGCGTGACCGCGCGGCCGAAAGCCCGGATGATCTTCGATCGCATCGCGGCCGCCGCCTGGCGGACGGGCGATCCGGGGCTGATCTTCCTGGACCGGATCAACCGCGACAACCCGACGCCGGAGCTGGCGCCCATCGACGCCACCAACCCGTGCGGCGAAATGCCGCTGCTGCCGTACGAATCGTGCAACCTGGGCTCGATCAATCTGACCACGATGACCAGACGCGCCGGCGGGCGCGTCGAGATCGACTGGCCCCGGCTGGCCGACACGGTCCATCTCGCCGTCCGCTTTCTGGACGACGTCATCGACCGGAACCGTTTTCCGCTTGAACCGATCGCCGCCATTACGCAGGCCAACCGCAAGATCGGCCTGGGCGTCATGGGATTCGCCGATCTGCTGATCCTGATGGGCGTCCCCTACGACAGCGAGGACGGCCTGAAGCTCGCGGAGCAGCTCATGCGGTTCATCCACGATGAATCGATTGCCGCCTCCCAACGCCTTGCGCAGGGACGGGGCACGTTTCCGGAATGGTCCCGCAGCCGGCTTGCGGACCGCGGCGAGCCGCCCCGCCGCAATGCGACCACCACCAGCATCGCGCCGACCGGCACGCTCAGCATCCTGGCCGGCTGTTCCAGCGGCATCGAGCCCCTCTACGCCGTGCAATACGTCCGCACCGCCATCGACCGCATCCAGTTGAAGGAAACCCACCCGCTCTTCATCCGCATGGCAAGGGCGGCCGGCTGCTGGACCTCCGCGGTGCAACGGGCGCTCGGACGGCAGGAGTCGATCCAGTCCCTTCAGGCCGTTCCGGCAGAATTGCGGCGTCTCTTCGTCACCGCCCACGACATCACGCCGGAATGGCACATCCGCATGCAGGCGGCGTTTCAGCGCCACACCGACAACGCCGTCTCCAAAACGATCAATTTCCCTCCGGCCGCCACGGTCGACGACGTCAAACGGTCGTTTCTGCTGGCCTATCGAGAGGACTGCAAGGGGATCACCGTCTACCGGAGCGGCAGTCGAGAGCGGCAGGTGCTCGCCTGCACCGACCCACATTATTGTTGATGGTTCGCGTATGGCGATGGGGCCGGGGTGTGGGGGCGGTAGCCCCCACGGATCAATGTCAGGGGGAGAGGAGCATCTCCCCCTGACTCAAGCGAGCGCCCGATTGCGCGAGCGAATGACCAGTCGAGAGCGGCAGGTGCTCGCCTGCACCGATCCTCATTATTGCTGATCGATAGATTGTATCGACGATACGCCTCGCCTTGACAACCTTCCAATGCTGTGTTACCGTCGATTTACGTCGGTATTTATGATGCCGAGGCAGTCCCGCGACCTCGCAAGGTCGGTACGTACGCCGTGCGATGGCCGGAGTGGAACTCATGGCAAAAAAACTCCTCGTCGTTGACCAAAACCTCGCGGTTCACAGACTGCTCGATTTCACGCTGAGCAAGGAAGGCTTCCAAATCGTGGCCGTTGAGGACGGTCTGGCCGCGCTGGATCAGGCCTACCAGGACGCGCCGGCCCTGATCATGGTCAATTCCCAACTCGACGGGCTTCCGCTCAGCATGTTCGTCAAAAAGGTGCGGGAGCGGGACACGCTGCGGACCACCCCCATTATTCTGATGGCCCAATCGAGCGACGAACTCAACATGGAGCAATTGCGCCGGTCCGGCATTACCGACGTGGTGAAAAAACCGCTCGATGCCATGGAAATCAACGCCACGATCAGCCGCTGCATCCCCCAGTCCGGCCCGACGGCCCCGGCGGCCGTGCACGACCGCCAACCGGCCGGCGCCGCGCCCAACAATGCGTCGCACAGCGGCAGCACCGAAGAAGATCAGGACATGGCGCAGATGGAGCAATTACTCGGCTGGGTGCCGAGGGAGCATGCCGGACCGCCCGGAAAATCGGCCGCACCGCCGCCACCCCGCTCGGCGCCGCCACCGCCCGCGCCGCAGATGCCCGACGCACAAATCACCAACGCCCCCTTTGAATTCGAACTGCAGGATCCCATGGCCGAAGCGGTCGCCGCCTCGCCCGCCGCTCCCCCGGAGAACGCGATTCCGGTCCAGGAGAACGCCATTTCGATGGATGATCTCCTCATCGGCTCCGACGCCCTGCTCTATCAACCGCCGGTCGAGGCCGCTCCGCCGCCTCCTCCGCCACCGCCCGAACCGGAGCCTGAACCGGAGTCGGATCTTCCCGCGGAATTGCAGGTCGTGATGTCGGCGAAGGCGCCGATTCCGGTCAAAGCGCAGGCGCGGCCCGCACCGCCAAAAGCCGCTTCGCCCCAGACCCCGCCACTGGATTTAGGAGGGCCAGATGAGATGAGCCGAGAAGAAACCGAACGACTGGTCAGGGCGACGGTCGAAGAGCTGACGCGCAAGCTGGCTCAGGAGACCATCGAGCGGATCACCAAGGAACTCGTTCCCGAGCTGGCCGAACGAGCCGTCCGCGCCGAGATCGAACGGCTGAAGGCCGAGTCGCCGTCGACCGATTGAGCTGATCGCCTCCGTTCGACACCGTCCCGCGTCGGGTAGTGGGTCAGTTTCACCGCAACCGGCTCAAAAATAGGGACACGTCCCAATTTCCTCGTGCGACGCACGGCACGCAACGAAATTGGGACGTGTCCCCATTTTTGCCACGGTGGAATCCATCAAACTGAGACACTACCCCGCGTCGACGTGGCTTGTACATCCCCTCACGCCCGTGTTATGATGGCGCCGTCGATTTTCCGACGAGCGTATGCCAGAATCGCCGCTCACGTCCACCTATACTCCCGCGCCCGTCGAAGCCCGCTGGACCGCTGAATGGGAGCGGCGCGGCCTGTTCCGCGCCGAGGCGGCCGACACACACGCCGCCCGCCGGCCGTTCGTCATCGTCATTCCCCCGCCGAACATCACCGGCTCGCTCCATCTCGGCCACGCGCTCAACAACACGCTCCAGGACATTCTGATCCGCTGGCGGCGGATGTGCGGCGACAACACCCTGTGGGTGCCGGGCACCGATCATGCCGGCATCGCCACGCAAAATGTCGTCGAACGGCAGCTGAAGGCCGAGAAAAAAGACCGGGAAGAGCTGGGGCGCGACGCATTCATCGAACGGGTCTGGCGGTGGCGCAATGAGTCGGGTCGAACGATCATCGGACAGCTCAAGAAGCTCGGCGCCTCCTGCGATTGGAGCCGCGAACGGTTCACCATGGACGAAGGACTTTCCGCCGCGGTGCGGGAGGTTTTCGTCCGGCTCTACAACGACGGGTTGATCTATAGGGGCGAACGGCTGATCAACTGGTGCCCCCGCTGCCACACCGCGCTCTCCGATATTGAGGTCGAGCACGAGGAGACGCGCGGCAAGATGTACCACATCAAATATCCGCTAGCCGATGAGGCCGATGCGTTTCTGACCGTCGCCACGACCCGCCCCGAAACGCTGCTGGGCGACACGGCCGTGGCCGTCCATCCGGATGATCCCCGCTTCAACCGGTTCATCGGCCGGCAGGTGCGGCTTCCCCTGACCAACCGGACGATTCCGATCGTCGGCGATCCGATCCTGGTCGACCGCGAGTTCGGCACCGGCGCCGTGAAGATCACGCCCGCGCACGACTTCAACGATGAAAAAGCCGGCCAGCGGCACAACCTCCCCTCCATCTCCATTTTGGACGAACAGGCGCGCGTCCGGGCCACCATCGGCGACGCCGGCGTCGACGCCGACGTGCTGGCCGACATCACCCAACTGACCGTTCCGAAAGCCCGGGCCCGCATCGAGCACTGGTTGCAGGAGCGGGAGCTGGTATTGAAGGTCGAAGACCACACCCTCTCACTCGGAAAATGCTATCGATGCCGGACGGTCGTGGAGCCCTTCCTCTCCCCGCAATGGTTCGTCGGCGTGAACGCCCCCGGCCCGTCCGGACAGTCGTTGGCCGGTGCGGCGATCGACGCCGTGCGGAGCGGCCGGATCCGTTTCATTCCGGAAGGATGGGCCAATAATTACTTCGGCTGGATGGAGCAGATCGAGGACTGGTGCATTTCGAGACAGATCTGGTGGGGCCATCAGATTCCGGCCTGGTATTGCCTTCCATGCCACACTAATCGGTCAAATAATGTGCAGTCCTTCGGCCCGCTTGGGGAAACTGCCTGGTGGAGATCTGCAGTGTCCACGCCCATCGTGGCCAAGGAGAAACCCGCCCAATGCCCACGGTGCGGCAGTCGGGAGTTAATCCAGGATCCGGATGTCCTCGACACTTGGTTTTCTTCGGCACTTTGGCCCTTCTCCACACTCGGCTGGCCCAAGCAAACGGCCGACCTGAAGACGTTTTATCCCACCTCCGTCCTTGTCACCAGCTTCGACATCATCTTCTTCTGGGTCGCCCGGATGGTCATGATGGGGTTGTATTGCATGAAGGAGATCCCTTTTCGGGATGTCTACATTCATGCGTTAGTCCGCGACGCCGAAGGGCAAAAGATGAGCAAATCGAAGGGTAATGTGATCGACCCGCTGGAGGTCATGAGCAAGTACGGCACCGACGCGCTGCGCTTCACGCTGGCCTCGATGGCTTCTCCGGGCCGCGACATCCGCCTGGCCGAGGAACGGATCGCCGGTTACCGGAACTTCGCCAACAAGCTCTGGAACGCCGCCCGGTTCGTCCTGATGAACTTGGACGGCGCATCAGCTCCGGGACCCGCCGCCAAGCAGTCACTGCACAATCGCTGGATCATGAGCCGGCTCCAGCACGCCGTCAGTGAAGTTACCCGCTCTCTGGATGAATACCGATTCGATGAGGCCGCCAATCAGCTTTATCACTTTATCTGGAATGAATACTGCGATTGGCACATCGAATTTGCCAAACTGGCACTCAGCGACCAAAACTCGCCGGTCGCAGCAGAGACACGCGCAACCTTGGCGGAGAGCTTTGAAGCCTTGCTCCGTCTTCTCCATCCTTTCATGCCCTACATCACCGAAGAACTGTGGCAGGCCATCCCCCATCAGGGTGAAAGCATCGTCATCGCCCCCTACCCGATGCCACGCCCGGAGTTGATCGATGAAACCGCTGAACGTCAAATGGG
>JACQCE010000046.1 GCA_016201765.1 Nitrospirota bacterium | reverse complement strand
TCCGCAGCCAGAGCCGAACTGCTCATGATTAAAAGGAAAAGAGAAAAATACAGGCCGATTCCCCATACACGGTTCTGGTTGGGCATTCTTCGTCCCCTCTGGGTTGTTTGGTTGTGCGGGTTAACCCGTAATGGTGCATAGGTTAACCCGTATAGCATGATCACAAATACGAGTCAAGGGAAAAATGCAGGGAGCGGTGAAGGAGTGATTAGTGACGTTCAGTCAGAAGACGGAGGAAGCGCGCTTCGATCTCGTTCTTTATCGTATGCTGGCCGACTTGCTTGGCTTTGAGAAACGTGCCTTCGATGGTCAGCAGGTCGCCCTCGTGAAACGGGAGCGGCCCCCAGCTGAAGACGCGGACCGAACGGCCGGCGCCGTCGGTCAGATCAAACACGGTAAATGGTTTGCCGCGACTTTCGTTCTGGCGGAGCACTGAAGCCGTACCGGTGACCGTCACCTCCTGGCCGTCGTATTGGTTCGGCGCATCAAGCAGCGCCTGCAACTCGATGGCGCTGCTCACAGAGGGAGCAAGCCACGAGCCGCCGATCAGCAGCCCCGCCCCAAGGATGAAACCGAACAGATTGATCCGGTGCATGCCCCCGCCGTTTACGCCTTGTGTGATTCCAGATAGCGTTCGGCATCGATCGCCGCCATGCAGCCGCTGCCGGCGGCCGTGACCGCCTGCCGGTAGACGTGATCCTGCACGTCGCCCGCGGCAAAGACGCCGGGGATGTTGGTTGCCGTGGAGCCGGGCGTGGTTGTGAGGTAGCCGTGCTCATCGGTGTCGAGCTGGCCTGTGAACAGTTTCGTATTGGGTTCGTGGCCGATGGCGATGAAGAGGCCGCCGCAGGGGAGGTCGCGCACGTGACCGGTCTTGATGTTTTTCACGCGGACACCGGTGATACAGCCGTTCTCCACACCCAGCACTTCCGTGACGGCCGAATCCCAGATGAAATCAATCTTGGCATTGCTCTTCGCCCGTTCCTGCATGATCTTCGAGGCGCGCAGTTGATCCCGCCGGTGAATGATCGTGACCTTGGAGGCAAACTTGGTCAGAAAGGTTGCCTCCTCCACCGCCGTGTCACCGCCGCCGACCACCATCACCTCTTTGCCCTTGAAGAAGAAGCCGTCGCAGGTGGCGCAGGCCGAAACGCCGTGGCCCATCAGTTTCGTTTCCGACGGCAGGCCGAGCAGCTTGGCCGACGCGCCGGTCGAGATGATCAGCGTCCGGCATTCGTACCAGGTTTCATCGTTGACCAGCAGTCGGAAGGGCGGTTTCTTCAGCTCGACCTTGGTGACGTCGCCCGAGACGAACCGCGTGCCGAACCGTTCCGCCTGCGCGCGAAACTCCTGCATCAACTCGGGACCGAGGATGCCCTTGGGAAAACCGGGATAATTCTCGACGTCGGTCGTGATCATGAGCTGCCCGCCGGCCTGCGAGCCGTCGATCAGGAGCGGGGAGAGGTTGGCCCGCGCGGCGTAGATGGCGGCCGTCAGCCCCGCGGGGCCTGAGCCTAATATAATGACCTGTTCAATCGGCTGAGCCATGGGGAGTCATCTTAGCAAGAGTGTTGGTGGCGGGGCAAGGCGGTGTATGGGGTCAGTACATATGAGAATCGAGGAGCCTCAGCGGGCATGATGCGCCAGATACTCCGCGGGAGTCAAATAGCCCAGGGCCTGATGCGGCCGCACCGTGTTGTAGACATGTTCCCACTGGTGCAAAGCCGGCCGCAGCGCGGTCAGCTCCAGTAAGGCATGGGGTCAGGCTTGACTTGTTGATTAAAGTATCATTGACTTGAAACAACCGCAGCCCTAAACTTTGGCAATTCCATTTACATCAATTAGTCAAGCCTGACCCCAAGAATGAACAAGAGTGTTGGTGGCTGGGCAAGGCGCGTGGTGCAGTGGCATGGGGTCGGAAGGCAAGAAGGAAAAATCAATCCGGCGTGGTGCCCGTGAAGCGAAAATTGCGGACCTTCATGGCCGGGACGACGATGCACGACTCGTGCTCCTCGCCGGCGGCGCGGACGGCGGGTCCCATCGCTTCCACGTCGTTGAGCATGGCAATCAACCCTTGATTGAACCGGAGATTTTTGACACCATGTTTGATCCGGCCCCCTTCAATCCAGAACGTGCCGTCACGCGTCATGCCGGTGACGATCTTCTGGGTTGGATCGACCTCCCGGATGTACCAGCAGCGGGTGATGAAGAGCCCCCGCTCGGTCGAGGCGATCATCTTCTCGATCGATGAGGCCCCGCCCTGCATGACCAGATTGGAGGGATAATCATCCGGTTCCACCGCGCTGCCGTGGCCGGTCGGCTGGACGCCCGCCTTCTTCGCGCTGGCCAGGCCGTGGACAAATGATCGGACGACGCCTTGATCAATGAGCGGCACCGATTGCCGGGCCACGCCTTCGCCATCGAACGGCGCGCCCATCTGAAGCGGGTGGCCGACGTCATCGAACAGGGTGATATTTGATCCGAACAGCCGTTGCCCGAGTTTGCCGGTCAGGCAGCTTTCCTGCTCCAACACGGCGAGGCCGCTGAAATC
>JACQCE010000049.1 GCA_016201765.1 Nitrospirota bacterium | reverse complement strand
ACTGCCACGGCCAACCCACCCCGCCTGGTCGGCATCGACGCCCTCGACCGCCAGCGATCCAAGACCGGATCATACTCATAGACGGTATTGACGGGCGTCCAGGAGAAGGTGCCGCTGAAACCGCCGATGACATAGAGTTTGCCGCCGGTCGAGCCGATGCCGACATGGTGGAGCAAGGCGGGCATGGAGGATTTGGTTTCCCAGCGGTCGGCAACGGTGTCGTAGACTTCAAGACGGCCGGTGGCCCCTAACCGACCGAAGCCGCCGACCAGATAAATCTTTGTGCCGATCGCGGCGGCCGCCACCTCCGTCCGCTTGGATGTGGCCGGGGCCTTCGCTTCCCAGCGGCCCGCCGCGCCACCGGCAGCCGGCGCACCCGGTTGTTCCGCCGCCAACGCCGGCGGCGCCAGCAACACCAGCAGTGCCGCCCACCGTCTCAAAGGCCGCATGGCCCTTGTCCTGATGAGGAACTACTTCAGCGCGCCGATGAAGTTGTCGACGGCAATCGCCGGCATCGTGAGAAAGTGCACGGTGCCGCGCGACCCGAGCTCCATCGAGATCTTGGCGATCGTCTGGTTGTCCTTCGCCTCGACCACGTTGACGAAATCATACGGCCCCAGGACGGCGTACTGGGCCAGCACCTTGGCGCCCATCATTTCGATTTCCTTGTTGACCTGCTTGATCCGGTCGGGTTTCTGTTTGACCGTTTTGCGCCCTTCGTCGGTCAGCGTGCTGAGCATGATGTAGGTGGCCATGGTGCGCTCCTCTGGTTGGGTTGGAATCGGCGCCATCTTACGCCCATCGACATCAATTGACAAGCCTGCGGTAGCGGCGTCTTGACTTGGCGGTGCAATCAGGCTAGATTGCATCGGCAGCGTTCCCAACCGTCTCATTGCACGGTGAGGTTGATCGTCCGATCGAACACCAGAGGAGGTTTCACGCATGAAAGCCGCATCCTATGTGGTATGGTCCGTCTTATTCAGCGCCGTGATGATGTCCGCCTGCTACAAGCACCCCACGGACGCGGGCCCTGGCGCCGCAACCAATCTCACAGTCGGAACGGTCCAAGGCTCGATCAAGGTGGGCATGCCGGCCTCCGATGTCGCGACCATTCTGGGCTCCCCCAACATCGTGACCACTGATGAGAAACGGCGCGAGGTCTGGATTTACGACAAGGTCTCCTCCAGCCGGGTCGATACTGCCAATTCGGCATTCGGCACGCTGATCATTCTGGGGGGATCGACCAGCCAGAACCAGAGCTCGAGCACCCAAAAAACGCTGACCATCATCATCAAGTTTGATGAGGAGAAAAAGGTCAGGGATTTTGCCTACAACTTCACCCAATTCTAGCCGCACAGGCACGGGATCGCCTTCAGGGTTGCTCCGGTGGCCCGTCCTGCCGATTGTGGCCGGCTTGCTGCTATCGGGGTGCATCCAGATGGCCAAACCGGAGACGTTTTTTGAATTGACTCCGGACAGCGTCAAACACAAGGCCCTGCAATCCCGCATGTTTGAAATGACCGACGAAAAAGAGCTGCTCTCCGCTTCCGCAGCCGTCCTGCAGGATCTGGGCTTTCAGGTCGAAGAGAGTGAAGTCGACGCGGGCGTGCTTCGAGCCGCGAAGGAACGGAGCGCCAGATCGGTGTGGCAGGAAATCGCCCAGGGACTCGTCTTCGTGTTGGGACTGTTCGGCCAGAAAGCCGTCATCATGCCGGTGGATCTTCACCAGCAGATCGGCGCCACCCTGGTGACGCGCCATGCCGAGAATGACACATCCCGCTATACGGTGCGCATTCTGTTTCACCGCAAAGTCTGGAAGGGGGACGGCAATGACGGCAATACGTATATTCCTCCCGGGCAGCAATCCATGGAGATCATCTACGATGCGGAAATCTACCGGCAATTCTTTGCCAAGCTGTCCAAGAGCCTGTTCCTTGAAGCGCAGCAGATTTAGAAGGCTCGCCCCATGAACGGCCGTCTCGCGGTCTTCATCGCCGGCGTCTGCCTGTCCCTCGCGGCCTGCGCCGGTCCCCAAAAACCGCCCGAAGACCTTCTGGCGCTGACGGACGCCCAGCTGAAGATCCGGAGTTTTCAGACCCGGACGTTCGACACCCAGGACAGCAACAACGTCCTCCGGGCCGTGATCGGCTCGTTGCAGGACCTGGGGTTTATCATCGAACGGGCCAATGCTCCTATGGGGCTGGTCACCGCGGGCAAATTCGCCGGACAGGGCTATGCGGGATTCGTGGAGGTCACGGTGATCGTGCGCAGCACGGAAACAAAGCAGTCCGAGGTCCGGGTCAATGCCCTGTTCAATACCAAGCCCATTGAGGACCCCAAGGTGTACCAGAACTTTTTCACTTCGCTGGAACGCTCGCTGTTTGTGTCCCGGTGACCCAACCCCGCATACCAATGACCCGCTCAGTCCTGTTGTTGCTGGCAAGCGTGCTGCTCCAGGGATGCGTCACGCAATGGGGGGCGGAACTCCAATGGAATTCCAGAAGCCAGATTCTGATGTCGGAGCAGAGCCAGGTCAAACTGCGTTCCGTCCAATCGCGTGTGTTCGACACCACGGACAAGACACGCATCATGCGGGCGGCCATCGCCGCCATGCAGGATCTCTATTTTGATCTCGACGTGCTGGACGAAGACCTCGGTGTCGTGTCGGGGAAAAAACTGTTCAATCACAACAGCACCTGGGCGGATCAGCCGACCTATTACGCGTACAAACCCGACGAATTGATCATCTTCAACACCAACTATAGAACATGGGGGCCATTCCAGTACCGGAGCGACCTGACCCGTATGACGGTGACCGTACGCCCGAAGGAAACCACCCGGTCGTTGGTCCGGGTCAGCGTGCAATACAATCTCCGCGCGGTTGAAGATCCCGAGATGTATCAGAAATTCTTCAAAGCCATCGAACAGGCCCTGTTTCTCTCCGCCCAAACGGATTGATCAGGATGTCGAAGAACCCTTTGACACATCGCCCCCCCGCTGCCCGTTCATCCGGAACGGCGATTTTTTCTTGACAACGATGATCGGGAATGTTACAAGCAAATCAATCGCTTTTGACTGTTCTTTCACCGACGTCCAAAGGAGGAGAGCATGACACGATCTGCGCACGGAATGGCGTGGGGCCTCGCCCTCACCCTCTTGATCGCCACACCCGCCCTGGCCGACATCGCTTCCGACACCGGCCCCGGCTGCGGCCTTGGCAAGATTCTCTGGGGACAACCGGGCTTCACCGGCAAGCATCACATCATGCAGCAGGTGCTGGCCTCGACGACCAACGGCACGTTCGGCACACAGACGTTCGGCATCTCGACCGGCACCTCCGGCTGCACCAACGACGGCGTGATCGCCGAAAACCAAAAAGTCAACGTCTTCGCCGATGCCAATCTGGACCGCCTGCGGCAGGAGATGGCGCAGGGACAGGGGGAATATCTCGCCTCCTTCGCCTCGCTGATCGGCGTGCCCGCTGACCGGCGGAACGACTTCTATGCGTTGACGCAGGCGCGCTACACCTTCCTGTTCACATCGGAGGGCACCACCTCAAGCGAGATGCTGGTCGCCCTGAATCAGGAATTGTCGGCGCATCCGGAGCTGGTTCGGGCTGAGTTGGTTCAGGCCGCGCGTTAATAATTATAGGTCTTGGGGCTTTTGGTCCAGACCGAAGGCCGGACATTCACGGGAAGAATGGCTAATACGCGCCACGTATTAGCCATTCTTTTTTGTGCCGTCACTTCCCTGTGGGGAGCCGTGGCCGGTGCGGCTGCGCAGCCGCTGTCAGTTGATCAGACGGCCTATCTGGCCGAACTCATGACGGCTGCGCGTGACACCAATCTTGCGCACAGCCGCGACTGGCAATTGCTCCTCCATTACACCCCCACCCTCTCCGGCGGGGTCGTGAGCCGGGCCGATGGGCCGGCGTTTTTTCTCTCCCCGGAGGGACACACCGATCCCCAGGCCGAACTGGCGGCCACGCTGGGAAAATTTTTCACCGATGACGCGGTGGGGCGAACGGCACAGCAGGCGCAGTGCGCCTTCCCGGCCCGGTATCAATGGCTCAAGACCCGACTGCAGTTCGACCCCGCCCGCCTGCCCGAACGGACGTGCGAACGGCTGGACCGATGGCTCGGTGAAATCAATCCGGCCGGTGTCACGCTGATTTTTCCCTCCTCCTATCTGAACAGCCCCTCATCGATGTTCGGCCACACGCTGATCCGGATCGACCAGCGGGGCCAGACGCCGGAGACCCGGATCCTGTCCTACGTGATCAATTACGCGGCGAACATCGACACGGACAACGCCCTGCTCTACGGCGTGCGCGGCCTGACCGGCGGATTCGAGGGCTATTTTTCCACCATGCCCTACTATCTGAAGGTGCGCGAGTACAGCGACATGGAAAACCGGGATATCTGGGAGTATCGCCTGAATTTCAACGACGCCCAGATCCGGCGGCTGCTGCTCCATGCCTGGGAACTCGGCAACACCTGGTTCGACTATTACTATTTCAAGGAGAACTGTTCCTATCATCTGCTCACGTTGCTCGAAATCGCGGACCCCACGCTCCATCTGACCGATCATTTTTGGGTCTGGACGATCCCGATCAATACCGTCCGACTGATTGTCGAGCAACCGGGCCTGGTGGCGGAGACGACCTTCCGGCCGTCGGCGCTGAATAAAATCCAGCACAAACGGACGCTGCTCCGCGACGACGAGCGGCCGGTCATCTCCGGGCTGATCGCCGATCCGGCGTCAAACCGGTCGGAGCGGTTCCGCCAACTGCCGGTCGACCGGCAGGCGTTCCTGCTTGATCTGGCCTCCGACTATCTCCAATACCGTCAGGCCGAAGACTCTTATAAGGGGGAGGACAAGCGCGCCGCGCTGGAGCCCCAACAACGCGTGCTGCTCACGGCGCGCAGTGAACTCAAGATTCCATCGGAGGAGATCGTCACTCCCTCATCCACCGGTCCTCCTGAAACCGGCCATGCCACGGCCAGGGCCGGCGCAAGCGTCGGAGTCATGGACAATGAAACGTTCGAGGAATTGAACATCCGGCCCGATCGACGCCTGGTTTGCCTCGCCATCCTGGAAAATCAACGCCGGATTCGAAACCGTCAAGGAGCGTCACTGCGGCAACTGCAACGGTGTCAATTTCAATCTTGGCGGAGGTGCGGCGTTTGAAACCGACCTGCTCGTGCATCAAGTGCTCTATGCGTTTGCCGAAGCGGACGCCAGCGCCGGCAACGCCTACGAGCACGATCACCGGATCGGGGGCGGTGGCACGGCCGGCCTCCTGACCAGCCCGACTCCATGGTGGACGGTTCATGCCTCCGTCACGGCCCTGTCGTTTCCGCTCGGCGAACGCTCCAGCGATGTCCGCTCCTTGCTTGAGCAACGCGTGACACTGACCCAAAACCTGGCCCTGCGGCTTGAATTCAGCCGGCGGGATCGGCAGGATGAAGCAATGTTATCGCTTCACTACTACTTTTAATCCATGGCGCTGTGGCCCAAGACCAGTGTTGTTCTGACCGGCCTGGTCATGCTCCTGGGCTTGTGGGCTAGTTCACCCGCACAGGCCGCGATTGAGCCAGGCTCAACCGAGGTGGTGATCTTCGGCGGCGGCGAACATGACGGCGCGCAGCTCTCCATCTTCGGTCTCGTGCTGCTTCCCAAACCCGGGTTGGATGAAAGCGGCTTTGTCGTCGGGGCAAGCGTCACCCACCTGCTCTCTTCGCGCCTCGGAATCGAACTTGATTATGGGTATGATCCGCGACTGGGCGAAACATCCGAAGCGGCCGTCACCACCGCCACGGCGGGGCTGATGTACCACGTCAACCCCGGCGACAAAGGCGTGCTCTACCTGGGCGCAGGCGGCGGCGCGGCGTGGTTTGACGCCGCCGATGCCGGCGTCAATAATGACACCGTCGGGATGGGCATGGCGGCAATCGGCGTCAAGGTCTACCTGGGCACAGGGCTCCTGCTGCGCGCCGACTTTCGCGGTTTCTACGTGCCCTCAACGTTTGCCGATCAGTATCTGCTGCAACGCACGACGATTGGACTCGGGGTCAGATTCTGACGGGTAGTGGGTCAGTTTTATGCTGCCCGCATGTGTGACGTCAAAAATAGGGACACGTCCCAATTGTGGTGGGTTTCTCCCGCCTGTTTGTGACCGATACTGGAACAATGGGGACGTGTCCCTATTTTTCGGGTGAAACTGACCCTACCCTTTTGACGGCGTTTGTTGACTTCACCTGCCGCCTGTGCTATTCTCGCGCACAAGTTTTCACCCAACAAATTCAAAGGAGAATGAGCCATGCGAACATCTCTGCTGCTGGGGTTGACGGTCGTGACAAGTTTTGCTCTCATGGCATGTAGCGGGTTTGGCGGTTTCACTCAGCCTGCCGGGATTTTCCCGACGGCTGGCATCTACACTGATGTCAAAGCCGGTGGCATCGTACTGGAGAATGGGGCAACAGCTTCGAAGGAAGGGAGAGCGTGCGGCACCGGGATTCTTGGTATCATCGCAACCGGTGATACGACGCTTGAAACCGCCATGAAAAACGGGGGAGTGAAAAAGGTCGTCTATGTGACCCAAGACATCAAGTGGATCCTCTACGGTCTCTATGCAGAGGTGTGCACCGTCGCAAGAGGAAACTAGCCCCGCATACACGAAGTTCCCAGTAATAGCTCAAAAGGCCTTCCGGGCAAGCCCGGAAGGCCTTTTCGTTTCCCGCCCATCGCTTGACAACATCGATCCCGCCGCCTATGCTGAACCCATCTATTCACCGAGGCTCGGACAGGTCCGTTCCCTCACCCATGCCGCTGATTCGTCTCAGTGTGGTCGCACTGCTTCTGGCCGCCGCCGGCTGCGTTTCGAGGGCGACGTTGCCGGCGCCGCCTCCGGAGGAGATCCAGCCGGCCGTTCCCCCCGCCCGACTGACCGCTGTGCTCCCCTTCGCCAACGAAACGAATACGGTCGACGCTCCGGAGATTCTCCGCACGTTCATGGCGGAGGAAC
>JACQCE010000031.1 GCA_016201765.1 Nitrospirota bacterium | reverse complement strand
CCGGTACGGCGAGAATCCCAACCGCCTTCAGCATTATTATCAGTACCAGGTGATCCTCAAGCCGGCTCCCAGCAACAGCCAAGAGCTATATTTGGCAAGTTTATCCCACTTAGGCATTAAAAATACTGAACATGACATTCGGTTTCTCCACGATGACTGGGAATCTCCCACGTTGGGAGCATGGGGATTGGGATGGGAGGTTCGGCTTGATGGCATGGAAATCACCCAGTTTACCTATTTCCAGGAAGTCGGGGGGATCCCTTTAGAGCCGATTGCGGTCGAATTGACCTATGGGATTGAGCGGTTGTCGCTCTATCTGCAGGGGGTGGAGAGCGTTTTTGATCTTGAATGGGGCGGGGGTGTGACCTACGGCGAGTTGTTCCACACGGCGGAGGCGCAAGGCTCCCGGTACAACTTTGAGAAATCGGACGCCGCCCAGTTGCTCCAGACGTTTGAAGGGTGCGAGCGGGAGGCGAATGCGCTGCTGGGTGAAGCTGACTCGGCGCTGGTCCTGCCCGCGTATGATACCTGTTTGCAATTGTCCCATCTCTTTAATTTGCTCGACGCCCGCGGCGCGTTGAGCGTGACGGAGCGGGCGCGCTTCATCGGCCGGGTGCGCCACGTGGCCCGTCGCTGCGCGCAGGGTTATCTCGCGTTGCGGGAAGCGCAAGGGTTTCCACTCCTGAAACGCTCCGCCGGCCGTGCCTCGAAGGGGAAAAGCCGGGGACGCAAGGCGGTTATCAGGTCATCGGTGCACTGATGGGTGAGCTGTTGCTGGAAATCGGCGTGGAGGAGGTGCCCGCGTTTTTGATGCGCGCCACGCTCGATCAGTTGCGCGACCGGGCGGTCGAGCTCTTCAAGCTGGCCCGGTTGGAGGCGACGGGGGTGCGCAGTTACGGCACGCCCCGCCGGCTGGCGCTCTCGGCGTGGCTCCCCGACCGGCAGCAGCCGTTGGTGACGGAAGTGACGGGGCCGCCGGCCGCCGTCGCCTTTGATGCCACGGGGCAGCCGACGCAGGCGGCGATTGGTTTCGCCGCCTCGCAAGGGGTGAAGGTGACCGACTTGCAGGTGGTGAAAACCGGCAAGGGCGATTATGTGGGCGTCCGCGTGACGCAGCCGGCGTTGCCGACGGCGAAAGTCTTGAAGCAGCTCCTGCCCACGCTGGTGGGGCAGCTCCAATTTCCCAAGACGATGCACTGGCATGAGGGCGGGCAGCGCTTTATCCGGCCGTTGCGCGGGCTGATGGCGCTGTTCGACAAGCAGGTGGTTCCGTTCACGTTCGCCGGTCTGACGAGCGGCCGCCGCACCACCGGCCATCGGGCGCTCGCGCCCGGCCCGGTGACGATCGCCCGTGCGGCCGATTACCGGTCGCGGCTGTGGCGCGCCTGCGTGCTGGTCGATGACGACGAACGGCGGGAGACGATCGGGCAGCGGGTGGAGGCGAGGGCGAAGGCGTTCCGGGCGTCGGTGATCGACGAAGAGGCCGTGACGACGCAGGCGGTCTACAGCACCGAATGGCCGGTGGTGGTGGACGGCGAGTTCGACCACGCTTATCTGGAGCTGCCGAAGGAGCTGCTGGTGGCGGTGCTCGAGTATCAGCAGGGCTATTTCGCGTTGCAGCGGGAGCGGGGTCAGTTGCTCCCGCGGTTTCTCTGCGTGGTGGACGGCGGCGCGCGCCGGAACACCGCCGCGCCGCTGGCGACGATGATCGCCGGCCACGAGCGGGTCTTGAAGGCCCGGTTGGAGGACGCCCGGTTTTATCTCAAGCAGGACCTGGCGGTGACGCTGGCCGACCGGGTGGCGACGTTGAAGGGTGTGACCTTTCATGAAAAGCTGGGCAACCTGCACGACAAGACCACGCGGGTGACGGAGCTGGCCCGCTGGCTCGCGCCGCAGCTCGGACCCCACCATCGGATCGACACGAAGGAGGCCGAGCAGGCCGCGCGGCTCTCAAAGGCTGATCTGGTGACGGGGCTGGTCCGGGAATTTCCGGAATTACAGGGCGTGATCGGCGGCAATTATGCCGCCCGGCAGGGTGAAGCGCCCGCCGTGGCGACGGCGATTGCCGAGCACTACCGGCCGCGCTTTACCGGCGATCAACTGCCGGGGTCCGCGCTGGGCCAGTTGCTTGCGCTCGCCGACAAGGTCGACACGATCGTCGGCTATTTCGGCGTGGGTCTCTCGCCGACCGGCTCGGAGGATCCCTACGCGCTCCGGCGGCAGGCGGCCGGCGTGGTGCAGATCGCGGAGCTGTTTCCCACGCTTGATCTGTCCAGTCTGCTGAAGCAGGCCGACGCGCTGTTGAAGAACACGAAGGGCTGGCAGAACGGCACGGCGCAGGCCGTCCGGAAATTTTTGGGCCAGCGGCTGGAATGGCAGTTGCTGTCCGAGGGGCACGGCAAGCCGGAACGCTCCAGCCGGACCAGTTCACCGAGGCGGAGGAGCGGCAGTTGCATGAGGCGTTCGAGGCGGCGGGCCGCGAGGCGGCGACGGCGCCGAATGAAGACGGTATCTTGACGGCTTTAGCCCGGTTACGGCCCTCGGTCGATGCCTTTTTCAATAAGGTGATGGTGATGGCGGAGGACAAGGCCGTGCAGACGAACCGGCTGGCGTTGGTAAATGGTATCAGGCGGCTGTTTGCGCCGATCGCGGACTTTTCGAAAATTTCAATGGTTTCATCATCGCCCGGGGCGTCGCCGCCGGCGGCGCAGGCGGGCCGGGTCAGGGAGGTTTGAAATGGCTGTGAAGCGAGCACCGAAGCGCCGTTCCACCACTGCGCGCCCCGCACGCAAGACCAAGGCGCACAAATATGTCTACTACTTCGGCCGGGGCAGGGCCGAGGGCGCCGGCGACAACAAGGCGCTCCTGGGCGGCAAGGGCGCGGGGCTCGCGGAGATGACCAATCTGGGCATTCCGGTGCCGCCGGGCTTTACGATCACGACGGAAGCGTGCGTGGAGTTCTTCGCCCGGAAGTCGCATTACCCCGACGGGATGTGGGACCAGGTGCTGGCCAATCTGCGCAAGCTTGAGACGGAGATCGGCAAGCGCTTCGGCAATCCGGCCGATCCGCTGCTGGTGTCGGTGCGGTCGGGCGCGCGGGCGTCGATGCCGGGGATGATGGACACGGTCCTCAATCTGGGGCTCAACGATGCGACGGTGGAGGGGCTGGCGAGGTTGACAGGCAACCGCCGGTTCGCCTACGACGCCTACCGCCGGTTCCTCACGATGTTCGGCGGCGTCGTGATGGGCGTGAAGCGGGAGCGGTTCGAGTCGGCCCTGGAGGAGAAGAAACGGCACGAACGGGTCCGGCTCGACACGGAGCTGACGGAGCAGGCGCTCAAGGCGCTGGTGAGCCGGTTCAAGGAGATCATTCGTCAGGAGACCGGCCGGGACTTTCCCGACCAGCCGCTCGATCAACTGAAGATGGGCATCAATGCCGTCTTCCAGTCGTGGTACGGCGACCGGGCGATCACCTACCGGAAGCTCAACCGCATCCCGGACACCTGGGGCACGGCGGTCAACGTCGTGGCGATGGTCTTCGGCAACATGGGTGAGACGAGCGGCACGGGCGTGGCGTTCACGCGCGATCCATCAACGGGCGAGCGGCGCTTCTTCGGCGAGTGGCTGCGCAACGCGCAGGGGGAGGACGTCGTCGCCGGCATCCGGACGCCGGAAGCGATTGAGACGATGGAAAAGACGGCGCCCAAGGCCTATGCCGAGCTGCAGCGGATTTACAAAAAGCTCGAGCGCCATTACAAAGACATGCTCGATCTGGAATTCACGATTCAGGAAGGGACGCTCTACATGCTCCAGACCCGCGTCGGCAAGCGGACGGCCGCGGCGGCGGTGCGGATCGCCGTCGAGATGGCGGCGGAGCGGTTGATCGATACGCCGACGGCCATTCTGCGGGTCAATCCGTCGCAGCTCGATCAATTGCTCCATCCGCAGATCGATCCGTCCGTGAAGGCGAAGGTGATCGCGAAGGGGTTGCCGGCGTCGCCCGGCGCGGCGGTCGGCCACGTGGTCTTCTCGGCCGCCGAGGCGGAGGAGGCGGCCAAGCGGGGGGAGAAGGTCATTCTGGTGCGCGCGGAGACGTCGCCGGAGGATATCGGCGGCATGCACGCGGCGCAGGGGATTCTGACGGCGCGCGGCGGGATGACGAGCCATGCGGCCGTCGTCGCCCGCGGCATGGGCAAATGCTGCGTGGTGGGCTGCGGCGCGCTGGTGATCAGCGAGGAGAAGCGGCAGTTCACCGTCGGGTCGACGGTCGTGCGCGGCGGGGAGCTGCTCACGCTCAACGGCTCCACGGGCGAAGTGCTCCAGGGTGAAGTGCCGCTGATGCAGCCGGCGATGAGCAAGGAGTTTCGCACGCTGATGGGCTGGGTCGACAAGGTGCGGCGGCTCAAGGTGCGGGCGAACGCCGACACGCCGCACGACGCCACGGTGGCGCGGGAGTTCGGCGCGCAGGGGATCGGGCTGTGCCGGACGGAGCACATGTTCTTTGAGGGGGTCCGCGTGCAGGCGGTGCGGGAGATGATCCTCTCCGACACGGTCGAACAGCGGAAGCGGGCGCTGGCCAAACTGCTGCCGATGCAGCGGGAGGATTTCGCCGGGATCTTTTCGGCGATGGCGGGGCTGCCGGTGACGGTCCGGCTCCTGGATCCGCCGTTGCACGAGTTCCTGCCCCACACGGATGAAGAAATGGCGCAGCTCGCCCGCGAGATGGGGCTGAGCGCGGAATCGGTGAAGGCGCGCACCGCGGCGCTGCACGAATTCAATCCGATGCTGGGCCATCGCGGCTGCCGGTTGGGCATCACCTTCCCCGAAATCTACGAGATGCAGGTGCAGGCGATCTTCGAGGCCGCCTGCGCGTTGACGAAGAAGGGCGTGAAGGTCCTGCCGGAGGTGATGATTCCGCTGGTGGCCGACCGGCGCGAGCTGAAGTTTTTGCGCGAGGTGACGGCCAAAACCGCGTCCGAGGTCATGGCGGCGGCCGGCGTGACCGTGCCCTACACCGTCGGCACGATGATCGAACTGCCGAGGGCCGCCGTGCTGGCCGACCAGATCGCGCAGGAGGCGGAGTTTTTCTCGTTCGGCACAAACGATCTGACGCAGACGGTCTACGGATTGAGCCGGGACGACGCGGGGAAATTCCTGCCCGCGTACGTGGAGAAGAACATTTTCCCCGACGATCCGTTCGTGGCGATCGACCGGGAGGGCGTGGGGGCGATCATGCGGATCGGCGTGCAGAAGGGACGGAGCGCCCGCCCGAATTTGAAGGTGGGTATTTGCGGCGAGCACGGCGGTGAGCCGAGCTCGGTGGAGTTCTGTCATCAGATCGGGTTGGACTACGTCAGTTGTTCGCCGTACCGGGTGCCGATCGCCAGGCTGGCGGCCGCGCACG
>JACQCE010000044.1 GCA_016201765.1 Nitrospirota bacterium | reverse complement strand
CGCCAGAACTGCACGACATGCCGCCGCGTCAACCGGCCGACCGATTGCGTCGTGCCCTGCACGGGCCGGCCGAGCGGATGGCGCCCCCAGAGCTGGCGCGCGTGCAGGTCGTGCACCATCTCCTCGGGATTGTCGTCCACCATCCGGATTTCTTCGATGATGACCTGCCGCTCCTTCTCGACGTCCCGGCCCGTCAGCGCAGGATGGAGGACCAGATCGTTCAGCAGGTCAACGGCGTGGGGCAGATGCTCGCCCAGCACGGTGGCGTAAAAGGCGGTGTTTTCGCGCGTGGTGAAGGCGTTCAGTTCGCCGCCCAGGCGGTCGATCTCTTCTGAAATATCACGCGCGTTGCGGCGGGCGGTGCCTTTAAAACAGAGGTGTTCAAGAAAATGGGCCAGCCCCGCCTCGTCGGCGCGCTCGTGCCGTGACCCGACCTGGCACCAGACGCCGATGGCGATGGACTGCGCGTCGGGCATCGGCTCGGCCGCGACCCGGAGGCCGTTGGCCAACCGTCCGAGGCGATAGGGCTGTGACGCCCCACCGACGCGTCCCCGGCTTCTTCTCTTTTGCATCGTGGGCGGCATCCTGTGTGCACCGAGACCGCGCAAGATGAGCACAGGCCCGGCGTGGTGCCGGGCCTGTGTCAACGGATCAATGACGGTCAGCCGCCGACGGACTCTTTCTTGGCTTCGTCGGCCGGAAGGGCATCCTTCCGGCTCAAGCGGATCTTGCCCTGCTTGTCCACTTCCAGTACCTTCACCTGCACCTCGTCCCCTTCCTTCAGGACGTCGGTGACCGCCTTGACGCGGTAGTTCGCCAGTTGCGAGATATGGACCAGCCCATCGGTGTTGGGACCCAACTGCACAATCGCGCCAAACTCCATGATCCGCCGGACGCGGCCGGTGTAGATCTTTCCGACCTCCACCTCCTGCGTGGTCTGCTGGATCAGCTCGATCGCCTGCCGGGCCGCGCCCTCGTCCGTCGACGCGATGCTGACCAGACCGTCATCCGCCACGTCGATCTTCACGCCGGTTTTTTCAACGATGGCCCGGATGTTCTTGCCGCCGGGGCCGATCAGGGCGCCGATCTTCTCGGGCCGGATGCGGATGTTGATGATGCGCGGCGCGTAGGTGGAGAGATCCTTGCGCGGCGTCGAGAGCGCCGCCTCCATCTTGTCGAGGATGTGCAACCGCCCCGCGCGCGCCTGTTGCAGCGCCTGCTTGAGCAGCTCCGCGGTGATGCCGCCGATCTTCATGTCCATCTGCAACGCGGTGATCCCCTGCCGCGTCCCGGTGACCTTGAAGTCCATGTCGCCGAGATGATCCTCCAGTCCGAGGATATCGGACAGGATGGCGACGCGGTCCCCCTCCTTGATCAACCCCATGGCGATGCCGCCGACGGGTTCGGTGATCGGCACGCCGGCGTCCATCAACGCCAGGGTGCCGGCGCAGACCGTCGCCATCGAGGACGAGCCGTTCGATTCGAGGATGTCCGACACCAGCCGGACGGTATAGGGGAACTTTTCCTTGTTCGGCATCACGGCTTTCAACGCCCGTTCCGCCAGCGCCCCGTGGCCGATTTCCCGGCGGCCTGGCCCCCGAAGCGGCTTGGTCTCGCCGACGCTGAAGGGCGGAAAATTATAGTGCAGCATGAACGTCCTGGTCGATTCACCCTCCAGGGCGTCGATCCGCTGCTCGTCCTCCCCCGTGCCCAGCGTCACGACCGACAGGCTCTGCGTTTCGCCCCGCGTGAAGAGCGCCGACCCGTGCGTCCGCGGAAGCAACCCGACTTCGCAGGTGATCGGCCGGATGTCGGCCGGTCCGCGGCCGTCGGCGCGTTTTTTGTCCTGCAGCACGATCTCGCGCATCCGTCTGCGCTCAAGATCATGGAAAATCGACGCGATCTTCCGCTGCAGCTCGGCGTCCTCCGGAGCCAGTGACGACTGCACACCGGCCAGGATCTCATCGAGCTTCGCCTGCCGGTCCAATTTCTGGGCGATTCGCAGCGCCTCGGCGATCCGCGTTTCCGCGGCGGCGGTGACCTTCTCCGCCAGCGCCGTGTCGGTCACGGCGAGCGCAACCTTCCGTTTGGGCTTGCCCACCAGAAACGCCAGTTGCTTCTCCAGATCGATCACCTGATGGATCTGTTTGTGGGCCAGGTCGAGCGCGGCCAGCATGACCTCTTCGGACAGTCCCTTGGCTTCGCCTTCGACCATGATGATCGCGTCCTTGGTGCCGGCAACGACCAGGTCGAGCTCGCTCCGTTCCAATTGGGGCGGCGTGGGATTGACGACGAACTCGCCGTCGACCCGTCCGATGCGCACGGCGCCGACGGGATCGGTGAACGGCACATCGGAAATGAGCAGGGCCGTTGATGCGCCGATCATGCCGAGGACGTCCGCGCTGCACGCCGGGTCATACGACAACACCGAGGCAATAATCTGGGTTTCAAAGTAAAAACCATCTGGAAAGAGCGGGCGCAACGGCCGGTCGATCAGCCGGCTGACCAGCGTCTCCTTCTCGGTGGGGCGGCCTTCCCGCTTGAAAAAGCCTCCGGGTATTTTTCCGGCGGCGTAGAACCGTTCCTTGTAATCGACCGTCAACGGCAGGAAATCAATCCCCGGCCTGATCGTCTTTGCCGTGACCGCCGTCACGAGCACGATCGTGTCGCCCATCTGGACGACGACCGCGCCGTCCGCCTGCTTTGCCATCTTGCCGCTTTCCAACACCAATGGGCGTCCCGCCCAGTTCATATCCACTCGCTGTGCCATTGTTTCGTTATCCCCTGACTGTCGTCATGACGTGTGTGGCGCGCGTTTCGTTGCGCGCCGTCTCGTGGTACTCGTTTACTTTCTCAATCCCAGCTTCTGCACCAGTTCCAGATACCGGGCGACGTCATGGCGCTTGACGTAATCCAGCAACTGCCGCCGCTGGTTGACCATGTGGATCAGCCCCCGTCTCGAATGATGGTCCTTCTTGTGCTGCTCAAAGTGCGTTGACAATTCGTTGATCCGGCCCGTCAGCGCGGCCACCTGCACGTCGGCCGACCCCGTATCGGTCTTGTGCTTCCGAAACGCCTCTACCCCGGCCTTGGACTCCATCCCTTCTCTTCGCTTCTTCGTCGTTGCCATTCAATCCTCCCTGCTCCCGTCTCCAGTTTCCGCCAATACCGCATCCACCCGAATCACAAAGGGCCCGGGTCTTCCCTGCGCCGCCTCCGACTCCACGGCCATCCGTCCAATGGCGATCACATCGCCCTCACGCTTCCGAATTCTCACCAGCTGATCCGCACGCCACGGTGCGCCACCAGCGGGCGCCGTCACCGGCGCCCCATGACACAACCGGTCGGCCGTGGCGTCATCCACCACCACCGGAGGGAGGTGGGCGAGCACGGCATCAACCGGCTCCAGCAACTCCTCGATCACTCCCGACCGGATCACCGCCTCGATCCGTTCCAGTGTCACGGCCCGCCCGAGCGCAAACGGGCCGACGCGCAGCCGCTCCAACCGGGCCAGATGCGCCCCCACACCCACACGATCGCCGATGTCCGCGCAGAGCGTCCGGATGTAGGTACCCTTCGAACAGTCCACTTCAATCGTCACCGACGGCCCGTCCATCTCCATCACCCGCAGCGACGCAATCACCACCTCTCGTGGCGTCCGTTCCACCTCGATGCCGGCCCGGGCCGCCTTGTAGAGCGGCGACCCGGCGACCTTGACGGCGGAGTACATCGGCGGCAGTTGCCGGATCGGCCCGACAAATTCCCGGCAGACCGCCTCAACGCGCGCGCGATCAATCCCGTCGATGGCGGCCTGGTCTGCCCGGCTCTGCACCGTGCCCGTGGCATCCTGGGTATCGGTCCGCTCGCCCAGCTTCATCACCGCGCGGTAGGTCTTGCCCTCGGCCACCAGATACTGCGCCGCCTTCGTGGCTTTGCCGATGCACAACGGCAACACGCCCGTCGCCATCGGATCCAGCGTCCCCACATGGCCGACCTTGACCGGCACGCCCAGCGCCGACTTCAGCAGCGACCGGACTTTCGCAACCACATCATGCGACGTCCAGCCGGCCGGTTTGTCCACATTCACAAATCCCATCGGCAGGCGCCGGGTGATGACGGGGCCGGCCGCGCCGGCGGCTGTCGTCTGGCGCTTCATCTTGATCGTCTTGATCATCATCAGGGGGGGGCCGCCGCCATCGTCTGCCGCACCGCCCGTTCCGCCGCCTCGATGATCTTCGGCCGCACGGTGTCCAGCGTGCCCGCCACGGTGCAGCCGGCCGCCTTCCGGTGGCCGCCGCCGCCGAACTGCGCGGCGATTGCCGACACGTCCACGTCGCCGCTGGCGCGGAAACTGACCTTGACGCGCCCCGGCTCAGCGTCGCGCATCAGGATGGCCACCTCCGTCTCGGTCAGCGACCGGGGGTAGTTCACAAAATCCTCCGCGTCCTCCGCCGTCGTGCCCGTCCGGCTGAACAGCTCGGCCGGAATCGTCACCCAGGCCACCGTCCGGTCGGCGGTGATCTCCATCCGTTCCAGCAGCGCCCCCAGCAGCTTGAGGCGGTTGACCGTGTTCCGTTCATAAATCTTCTGCGACACCCAGGCCGGCTGGACGCCCCGCTCGGCCAGATCGGCCGCCAGCCGGAAGACGGCCGGCGTGGTGTTGGAATATTTGAACGAGCCCGTCTCCGTCATCAGCGCGGTGTAGAGGCAGAGCGCGATCTCCTTGGTCAGCGGCACGCCCATGTCGCCGAGCAGCACGGCAATCATTTCGGCCGTGGCCGCCGCGTCGGGCTCGACCCAGTTGATCTGTCCGAATCGTTTGTTCGTGATATGATGGTCGATGTTCACGATGGTGGACGGCCGCCGCTCGTTGAACAACGCGGTCCGCTCCAGATCGCCGCAATCGACCACGACCAGCAGGTCGTACCCCTCGTCCGGCCGGCTGACCTGTCGAAACAGGCCGTCGGCGGGCAGAAAATCGAGCAGGCGCGGCACCGGGTCCCGGTTGACCACCAGCGTTTCCTTCCCCATGCTCCGCAGCGCGTGCGCGAGCGCAAGCGCCGAACCCAGCGCGTCCCCCTCGGGACTGACGTGCGTCGAAATCAGACAGCGCCGGTGGCGCTCCAGCGCCTCCCGCACGGTCTGTCGATCCCGGAGATTGAAGAACCCCGCCTTCACGGACGGGGATTCTTCGACCCGAGTGGAAGGAGGCCTATCTTTATTCGCTCGCTCGTCCCGCCCTGACAGGCCGGGACTGCGCTCGCTGTCCGGGTTCACGATCGTTCCTCCCGCTCCAGTTGATTCCACAATTCGTCCATCCGACTCGCCTCTTGCGCCGTCCGATCCACCTCGAACAACAGTTCGGGCACCCGCTTCACCTTCAACCGCCGGGTCAACTCGCCGCGTAAAAACCCCGCCGCCCGACCCAACCCTTCGAGCGCGGCAGCCGCCTTCGTCTCATCCAGGAGGGCGATCTTCACGTGCGCCTGGCTGAAATCGGGCGTGGTCGATACTTCGGTGACCGACACCGACCCCACCCTGGGGTCCTTCACCTTCCGGCGGATCAGCTCGGACAATTCCATCCGGAGCAGATCGTTCATCCGGGCCGTCCTGGGATAACCGGTCGTCACCGTCCGTCACTCACACAATCTGGGTCTCGTGCCGGATCAACTCCACCGCGGGGTTCTGGCGGATGAAGTTCATCACCTGGTCGATGACCCGGAGCGTCGGCTGCCGGTCGCGCCCCACGCACGCCACGCCGATCGCCGCCCGCTGCCACAGCTCATGGTCGCCGATCTCCGCGATGGACACGTTATATCGGTGCTGAATGCGCTCGATCACGCTTTTCAGAATCTGCCGCTTTTCCTTGAGCGATGATGGGGCGGGCAGGTGCAGTTCAATCGCGCAAACCACGACCGTCATATTGAGTCAGGGCCTATCGCCCGTACGCCTTTTATCCCTTAATCCGCTCTGCCCCTTTAATCCTTAATCCGCTTTTTCTTCATCACCCCTCTAATTTCGCGGCGACTTTGTCCTGGACGAAGACTTCGAGCACGTCCCCCACCTTGAGATCGTTGAAGTTCTCGATCCCGATGCCGCACTCGTACCCGCTCTGCACCTCGCGGACGTCGTCTTTGAACCGGCGAAGCGACCCGATCTTCCCCTCGTAGACCGGCACGTGGTCACGCACGACCCGGATGCCGGTCCCGCTGCGCGAGATCGTGCCCTCCGTCACGTACGTGCCCGCAATGACGCCGGCCTTGGGAAGCGTAAAGAGCTGCCGCACGTCCGCACGGCCGACCACCCGCTCCTTGAACGTCGGCTCGAGCAGGCCCTCCATGGCGGCCCTCACGTCCGCGATCACTTCATAGATGATCTCGTACAACCGGATGGTCACCTTTTCCCGTTCGGCCAGCGCCTGCACCTTGGCGTCCGGCCGGACGTGGAAGCCGAGGATCAACGCGTTGGACGAGGAGGCCAGCAACACGTCGCTTTCGGTGATGCCGCCCGCGCCGCTGTGAATGATCCTGATCTTGACCGCCGCCGCGTTCAGCCGTTCCAGCGAGGTGCTGAGCGCCTCGACCGATCCCTGCACGTCGGCCTTGATGACGAGGTTGAGCTCCTTGACCATCCCTTCCTTGATCCTGGTGTGCAGGTCCTCAAGCGTGACCTTCTGATAGCTGGACAACTCGACCGACCGTTGGCGCTGCATGCGGGCCAACGCGACCTCGCGGGCCGCGCGCTCGTCGGTCACCACCAGCAATTGATCGCCGGCCTGGGGCACGCCGTCCAACCCGATCACCTCGACGGCCATCGACGGCCCCGCCTCCTCCACCCGTTTTCCCGTGTGGTCGATCAGCGCGCGGATGCGGCCCGCCTGCACGCCGGCGACGAAAATGTCGCCGATGCGGAGCGTGCCGTCCTGCACCAGAACGGTGGCCACCGGCCCGCGCCCCCGGTCCAGCTTGGCTTCGATGATGATCCCCTTGGCCGGAGACGACGGCCGGGCCCGCAGTTCCAGCACCTCCGATTGCAGCAGGATCATCTCCAGCAGCGTATCGAGGCCGGTCTTCTTTTTCGCCGATACTTCGACGTAGATCGTGTGTCCGCCCCATTGTTCCGGAATCAGTCCCTGGTCGGCCAGTTCCCGTTTGATCCGTTCCGGCTGCGCTTCAGGTTTGTCGATTTTGTTGATCGCCACCAGGATCGGCACTTCCGCCGCCCGCGCGTGGTTGACGGCTTCCAGCGTCTGCGGCATCACGCCGTCGTCGGCCGCCACCACCAGCACGACCAGATCGGTCACCTTCGCGCCGCGGGCGCGCATGGCGGTGAACGCCTCGTGGCCCGGTGTGTCAAGAAAGGTCACTTTTCGATCCCGGATATCAACAGTGTAGGCCCCGATGTGCTGGGTGATCCCGCCCGCCTCAGACGCGGCCACCTTGGTCGACCGGATCGCGTCCAACAGCGAGGTCTTGCCGTGATCGACGTGCCCCATGATGGTGACGACGGGCGGCCGGGTCTGGAGCGATTCGGCCACCGGCTCGGGCTGGTTGGCCACCCCCAGCAGTTCCTCCTCGGTCGGCTGGGAGGTGATCTCGGCCTTCAGCTCGAACGATTCGGCGATCAACAGGGCGGCGTCGAGATCGATCGGCTGATTGATCGTCGCCATGATCCCCATTTCCATCAACCGGCTGATGATCAGGCCGCCCTTCTGCCCGATCAACTCGGCGAACTCCTTGATCGTCACGCCGGGGTAGAGCTTGATGATCTTGCGCCGCGGTTTGGAGGCGTCCGGCGTGTCGGCGCCCGGCGCGCGTTTCATCATTTTCCGTGAACCGACCCGGGGGGCTCGATGCTGAAATGGTTTGAAGTCATGCAGTTTTTTCACCTCGCGGCGAAAATCAAACATCTCCTCTTTCATGACTTTAAACCGCTTGGGCTTGGCCGCATCGCCGCCGTCAGGTTTGGCCGCCGGTGGCGCGGCCGGCTTGGTCCCCGTCGTTGCGGACGCGGGCGCCGGCGACGCGGGATGGATGGGCGGCGCCGGTGCGGCCTCCGTGACGACGGGGGCGCCCGGTCCCCTGGCCACGACGGTCGGTTCGATCAACGGCGCCGGTTCATGAGGATGCGGCTCCACCTGCGTGGGCGGATGCCCCGCGGCGACGGGCTCGATCAATTCGACGGACGGCTCTTCAGTCGCCCGTTTCCGCTTGATCAACACGGTCGTCCGGCGTTGCAGCGACCCCGCCGATTCTCCGGCTGAAGCCGATGGGGCGGCGGCCTGGCCCGGCGCCGGAGAGGGGCGCGTGGCTGGCTTGGTCCCCGCCTTGGCCGTCGTCTCCTTCGCAGGCGCGGTCTTGGGCGCCGCGGCTTTGGCCGTGGCGGCCTTCTTCACGGTCACTGCGCGGGGCGACGCCGCTTCACTCGCGGCGCTCCTGGTCGTCATGGTCTTTTTCTTCGTGATTGTCTTTGATGCCGGGGAGGCCCCGGGTTTGACGGCGGCAACCTGCTCGGCGGTGAGCAGGCTCATGTGATTTTCCACCGCGATGCCCTTGGCCTTGAGCAGCGCGATCAGCTCCTTGCTGGTCTTGCCCAGTTCCCTGGCCAGTTCAACGACGCTGACGGTCATGCGGGCCGCCCCGAGGATTGCTGGGCGGCCGGTGTCGCGTCGGCGTTTTCACCCTGTTCAGGTTCGGGCATTGACGAACCGGCCAGCGCGGCCTTGGCCGCCTCCACCAGCTTCAACGCCACTTTTTCACCCACCATGGGCACGGCCGTCAACGCCTCCGGCGTCGCCTGGGCGATCTTCTCCAGCGTATCAAAACCGCCGGCCTGCAACAACCCCGCCAGTTTCGGCCCGACGCCGGGCAATGATTCGATGGTCGGGCCGCTCTCGGCCGTCCGGCCTTGCAACTGCGCCTGCTGCAGGGCCTGTTGCTCGTGTTCGCGCGCAATGGCGGCGGTGATCTCCCGGTCCCGGGCCTGCGCCCGTTCCTTGTCGTATTCGCCCTCGCTCAGGATGTCGATCTTCCAGCCGGTCAGCTTGGCCGCGAGCCGGACGTTCTGCCCCTTCTTGCCAATGGCCAGGGACAACTGCTGATCGGCGACCACGACGATCGCCGAATGCTCCGGCTCGTTGATGCCCACTTTTTCGACCACGGCGGGGCTCAGCGCCTCGCCGATGAAGATGCGCGCGTCGTCCGACCAGGGAATGATGTCGATCTTCTCGCCCCGCAACTCTCGCACCACCGCCTGCACGCGCGATCCCTTCACGCCCACGCAGGCGCCCACGGGATCCACGGAGGGATTTTTCGAAATGACCGCGATCTTGGTCCGGTCGCCGGCCTCCCGCACCACGTGCTTGATCTGCACGATGCCTTCGCCGATTTCCGGCACCTCCAGCGCAAACAACTTGGAGACGAATTCCGGATGGCTGCGGGACAGGATCAGTTGATGCCCCTTGGCGGCGCTGCGCACCTCCACCAGCAACGCGCGAATGCGGTCGCCCCGGCGGAAATTTTCACGCGGCACCTGCTCCTGAATCGGGAGCACGGCTTCCGTCTTGCCCAGATCGATGATGTAGTTGCGCCGCTCCTGCCCCATCACCACGCCACTGACGATCTCCCGCTCGCGGCCGTGAAATTCCTGATACACCGACTCCATCTCGGCTTCGCGCACCCGCTGAAAAATCACCTGCTTGGCGGTCTGGGCCGCAATGCGCCCCAAATCCTCCATGGCCAGCAACTGGCCGATCTCATCGCCCAGTTCGGCGCCCTCGTCGAGTTTCTGGGCGTCTCCGAGAGCGATTTCCCGCTGCGGATCGGCCACCGTTTCGACGATTGTTTTGAGCGCCACGGCCTCGATTTCTCCGGTCGTGCGATCCAGGCGGACCTGGATATTGTCCAGCCCGCCGAACCGCTTGGTCGCCGCGGCCTGCAGCGCCCCTTCGATGGCCTGGACGATCTTTTCCGTGTTGATCCGCTTTTCGCGGCCGATCTGCTCGATGACTGCGATCAATTCCCGATTCATCATCCTACCCCGTCGGTCCCGTCATTCAAGTGTTTGGCAAGTGTTTGGCAAGCGTTTGGCAAGTGCTTGGCACGTGTTTGAGCGGGCGTTACGAACGCCCCATCTCCACCATCAATCGCGTTTCCACCACGTCGCGCAGGGGAATCCGCTGCTCCTGACCCGTCTCCAGCTTCACCACGACGTCATCCTGCGCCACGCCGCCTAACCGTCCCACCCACACTTCGCGGGCGGTTTTCACCTTGGCCAGCCGTCCTTCGTACTTTTGATATTCATCCGGCCGCCGCAACCGGCGGTCCAACCCCGGCGACGACACTTCCAGCGCATACGGGGACGGCATGATGCCCTCAACATCCAGATGCGTGCCGACCACGCGGGTCACGGCCACGCAATCCTCGTGGCCGACGCCGCCGGCCTTGTCGATCGTCACACGGAGGATGCCCCGGAACGACCCGTCATGGTAGACCACCTCCACCAGCTCCAGTCCCATCGCCGCAATCACCGGCCGCGCCAGCGCGTCGATCCGCTCCGCCAGCTCGCGGTCCCTGCTCCGTTGTTCATTCATGGTCGCTCTTGGTCGGGTCCACAAAATGAAAAGAGTGGGCGATACCGGAATCCGGGCCCACTCGACGCACCACCGACTCCCGAAAAGTTATAGCACACAACTCCCTGACATTGCAAGCTTCATGAGCGTTTTTGACTCGTATTCTCGGGCGTTGCCCGCCCATCAGGACGGACCGACCGGCCCTGGTGCATGCGGCGGCGCCGCCGTCAGCGGCGCCGGCTCCGCACGGCGGACCGGCCGGATGAGACGGCGGCCAGTCGCGCCTCGATCCAGGCCAGAAACTGCTCCATCAGTCTCCGGGTGACCGGGCCGGGCCGGCCGTCGCCCACCACCCGGTCATCCCACCGCGTGATCGGCGCGATTTCAGTGAGTGTCCCGGTCAGAAACAGTTCGGCGGCGGCGCCGACCGTGTCAAGATCGAGCGGCGCTTCGACGACCGTCACCCCTCCCCGGCGCGCCACGGCGATCACCGCCTCGCGTGTGACGCCGGTCAGAATCGTGGGGCCGGCAGGCGGGGTTCGCACCGTCCCGTCGCGCAGCACCGCGAACACATTGCTGGACGCCCCTTCCGTCACGCCGACGCCGGGCCGCACCAGCACCGCTTCAAACGCGCCCCGCTGTTTGGCGGCCTGCTTGGCCAGGATATTCGGCAACAGGTTCAGGGATTTGATATCGCACCGACCCCACCGGAGATCCGGCATCGTCACCACGCGCACCCCGCGATGCGGGTCATGAGACGCGGGGGACGGCGGCGCCAACGGCCTGACGGTGATCAGGCGCGTCGGCTTCGGCGAGACGGGAAACGCGTGCTCCCGTGGCGCCACGCCCCGCGTGAACGAAAAATAGATCTTGGCCTCGTCATACCGGCTCGCCGTGATCGCCTGCTTCACCCACCGTTCCCACCCGGCGGGCGGGGGCGTCAGCGGCAGGCCGATCGCCTCCGCGCTGCGCGTGAATCGCTCCAGATGCTCGCGCAAGAGAAACGGCGCGCCCCGGTAGACCCGCACCACTTCATAGACGCCGTCGCCGAAGGTGTACCCCCGATCCTCCACCGACACCATCGCTCGCGACAACGGCATGAGCCGGCCGTTCAACACCGCGATATTAGGCATGCTTCCTCCTGATGGCCACATGAAAAAATCCGGACAACCCGTTCCGCTCCTCGCGGATCTCCAGCACGTCGCCCCAGCGGCCGAAGAGCGCTCCGAAATCGCGTTTGCGGAAAAACCGGTCGTAATGACCGCGATGCACCACCCAGTCGCGTGTGCGCCGCTCGCCGGGGTGGTGTTTGAACTTCGTGGAAAAACAGGAGAGCAACAAATAGCCGCCGGGTTTCAGCAGGGACAGGACGCGATCAATGTAGCGGCCGGTGTCCCGGCGCGTGACGTGATGCAGACAGCCGTAGTCGATCAGCAGATCAAACGTGGCCGGGCGAAACGGCAGGGCGAAGATATTGCCGAGTTGGAATCGAGCCCGTCCCCCCGCCCGCGGATGGTTGACGGCCAGCGCCCGCGCCCGGCGGCGGCATAGGTGTGACGCCCCTCGCCGCAGCCAAGGTCAAGGACCAAACCACCGGACAATCGCGGGCGGAGCTGCTTCAGCTTGGCGGCGATGAACGGCTCCGGCCCTTCAACCGGCCAGCCGTGCTCGCCGGAACGGTACGCGCGCTCGAAATAGGCCGCCTGAGTCCGGTAGAGCGCCATCGGGAACGGAGTCTACTCGTCCGGTCACGGTCGGGTCAAGCCGGCAATTGCAGAGGTAGTGGGTCGGTTTCACCGTGACCTGTCAAAAATAGGGACACGTCCAGTAGTGTCCCAACGTTCGGGGCTAGTAGGTCTGTAAGTTGCTGATCATGAAGGCGTCGTCAATGAATTTTCTTGGTCTCGATTTGAACCGCGAACGCCGGTTCTGCGACCCTGCGAAGCACGACTTCGAGGGGGTGATCGATGAACCAAGGCAAGCTGGTGTTCGCGCAGATGATGCAGCACCTCCCGCTGACCACGTTTCGCCGATGCGTGACCCGCTATCGGGGCGAACACAAGGTGCAGTCGTTCTCGTGCCGGGATCAGTTCCTGTGTATGGCGTTCGCGCAACTGACCTTTCGGGAGAGCTTGCGCGACATCGAAACCTGCCTGCGCGCCCAGCGGTCCAAGCGGTATCACCTCGGCATTCGCTCGACGGTGGCGCGCAATACGCTGGCCAATGCGAACGCCGTGCGCGACTGGCGCATCTACGCCGACTTCGCCCAGAGCCTGATCGGCCTGGCCCGGTCGCTGTAGGTCGACGAACCCTTCGGCGTCGACTTGCAGGACACCGTCTACGCCCTCGACACCACGACCATCGACTTGTGCCTGTCGGTGTTTCCGTGGGCGCCGTTCCAGCCATCGAAGGCGGCCATCCGGTTGCATACGCTGCTCGATCTGCGCGGCAACATTCCGAGTGTCATCCATATCAGCGACGGCAAGCTGCACGAGGTCTACATCCTCGATCAGTTGGTGCCGGAACCCGGCGCCTTCTACATCATGGATCGGGGCTTCCTCGATTTCGCGCGACTGTACCGCTTGCACCAAGCCGGCAGCTTCTTCGTCACCCGCACCAAGTCCAATACCCAGGCCCAACGGCGCTATTCGCATCGCGTCGCCCGCCGCACCGGGCTGATCTGCGATCAGACCATCTTCCTCACCGGCGTCTCCTCGCCGCAGGACTACCAGGCCCCGTTGCGACGCATTCGCTTCAAGGATCCGGCGACCGCCAAAACACTGATCTTCCTGACCAACAACTTTACCTTGCCGGCGTTTACGATCACCGAGCTGTACCGCTGCCGCTGGCAGGTCGAACTGTTCTTCAAGTGGATCAAGCAGCATCTGCGGATCAAAGCCTTCTTCGGCACGTCGGAGAACGCGGTCAAGTCGCAGATCTGGATCGCCGTATCGGTCTATGTTTTGGTCGCCATCGTCAAGAAGCGCCTGAAACTCTCCACCAGCCTCTACCACCTCCTACAGATCCTGAGCCTGACCATGTTCGAGCGAATCCCGTTGGATCGACTGCTCACACTCTCGGAGCCGGAGCCGGCCGCGTCCGATTCCCACAATCAACTGAATTTATTCGAATAACGTTGGGACACTACTGGCCGTGTCCCTATTTTTGCCACGGGTGAATCCATGAAACTGACCCACTACCATTGCAGAGGTAATGTCAAGAAGTGTGTGCAAATTCCTCCAGGGGTGCATCCCGCCACGTGTCGTTGAGATGCTGCATCACCGCATACACGATGCGGTCCAGACTCTGACTATTGGTAAAGACGCCGATGGGG